>JAADGW010000141.1 GCA_013152145.1 Deltaproteobacteria bacterium | reverse complement strand
CGCTGGTCGGATTCTCGATGGCACGCTCCAGGTAGGTTGCGAAGCTGATCGGATCGCCATGATTCCCATCCTGCTGCACATGCATGAAGCGCTGCATCGCGATATCGATATTTGTCTCCTGTTCGATTATCGGTTTTATGGTTTTGGCCATCAGCTTAGAGAACCTCCCTGCTGAACTGACGATCCTTCATCGTATAAAGCACCCGCGTCCAGGAAACCTGCGGGGCACCATCACCGGTTTCGGTTTCACTGACGGCCCTGACCTCTGCTTCACTGGTTTCCAGTTGCACCGGGCTCCCCCACAGGTATTCAATCCCCAGCATGGTGTTGGTGATATATTCGTTCACCAGCGGTTTGCCTTCGAGACAATGATTCAGGTAGAGAGTACCGTCGGTCGATTTTTCCGGCTCGATCCTGATAACCGGCGGATGATAGAGAGAAGCGAACAGCATCTGCCGGTAATCCTCCGCTTTACGGCTACGAACGTAGTATTCCCAGACCATCCGCTCCTTGTTGAGCCGCCGGCCGGCGACAAACAGTTTGTTGTTGTCGATAAAATCCTGATCGACAAAGCTGTTGATAAAAGTAAAATCGCAGAAATTCTCCCGCACGTTGAAGATAAAATCACGCCCCTGCCCGGTTTTGCGGTCGAACTGCTGACGCTGTTCGACATCGTTCAAACGTCGAAAATCGTAACTGTAGCAACCACGCTCGGCCATCTCCTCAAGATCGTAGAACAGCCGCATGCCCAGCGCATAGGGATTCAGACCAACCCGCGGCATCGCCGTCACCGCAGCATTGACCCGGGCGAACGCAACCTCGTGTCCCTTGATCCGGTCATCCTGCAGAAACAGATTTTCGTGCCAGTAGCTGGCCCAGCCTTCGTTCATAATCTTGGTACGGATCTGCGGCTGAAAATAGATCGAGGTGGTCCGGACGATCTGCAGCACCGACTTCATCCATTTATTCTCATCCTTATTAAGAAACGGCGAATGGTCGGTGAGAAACTGCAACAGATCGGGGCTGTCCGGCGTATAGCTCTGCCGGTACTTCTCGAAGGAAGCATCGAACTCCGGATATTTTTTCAGCACATCGGCAAAAAAGGCCTTTTCGCCGAGTTTGCCGTGCTGCTTGATATAGTCGTTGAACAGCTCCACCTGCTTGACATAGTCACTGGTGGAGACCTGCTTGATCGTCTGTAGAAAGTAGTCGAAATAGTAGTTGATCCGCTTCGAACAGCCGTTGTCGGTCCGGTTGAACCGGGCCAGTTCGGCGTGGTAACCGACCAGATTGTCGATCCCCCGGGCAAACTCGATGACGTAATCGACCCAGCGCCCATATTCGGAACGCAGCCGGGCGATCAGGCGCTTGTCGGCCAACGCCTGCCCGGTCAGGTCATATTCCCAGGTATGGCGAAAATAAAGATTGTTCTGGAAAAAATCGATGTGGCCGATCACGTGATAAAAAATCATCACGTTGAGCCAGTCGGGGTTGTTATCGTTGTAGAACGAGATCGCCGGGCGGGTGTTGATCACCGTTTCATACGGATTACTCGGGTAGAGTTCGTACTTGCCTTTCTCCCGCAGCACCTCGACATCATGCACCCAGTAATCGTACAGGGTCGGGATCATGTTTTTCGGCATCAGCTCGATCATGTCGCGGTTGCTGACCACGTACTCAAGGCTTTCATCCTCGAAAGACAGGCCCGCCTCACGCGCCCGTTCCTTACAGCCCTCCATAATCCGTTTGGTTTTCTGGTCGATCAGTTGCATAGTCCGCCTTTATTCCGAAACCAGCTTGCGGATCCCGTCGATCAGCCGATCCTCCGAAGAGTCCTCTTTCATACTGTCGAGTCGTAACAGTTCGGCGGCCTGCTCCAACAGGCCGGTCCGCTTGAGATAAGTCTCCACCTCGGTCCCGCCGGGGCTGGCGTAACGATGCTCGGCAATCGTAATCCCGATCCGGCTGGCGTAGGTGAGCATCTTCTTCAGCTCAGGGATCGTCTCGTGCCCCTCGCGGTCCCAATCATCACCATCGGTCCCGTGGAAAATATAGATGTTGTAATCGCTGGCCAGGCTCTCCTGCGCGACGATCTGATTGATCAGCCGATAGCCGGCCGCCACCTGCGTACCGCCGGCCACCCGCGAGTTATAGTAGGTATAAAAATCCTCGACCTCGGTCGCTTCGGTGTCGTGCAGCACGAAGCGGGTTTCAACCTGACCGCCGTACTGGTAAAGCAGCCAGCTGTAGATGAGGATATGCTGAGTGACGACCAGCTCGGTCGCCTTGCCGGCCATTGAGCCGGAATAATCGCGGATAAAAAAGACCATCGCCTGTGATTCGTAATCCTTCTCGCGCGAGAGGATCCGGTAAATCTTGTCCCGCGGTGCGATCAGGAACTCGGTTGAATCGATTTCGTCGACCGCGGACAGTTTGTCGAGGCCGATATTGGTTTTGAGGATCTGCCGCAGGGTCGCTTTTTTATCCAGGACCTGGCCGAAGCCGCGGTTTTTGTCGGTCAAATCGTAAGTGTAACGGGTGAGAGAACGCTTTTTACCCTTCTCCTTCAGGTTCGGCAGCTTGAATTTTTCCGTCAGGATACGCCCCAGATCGTAAGCGTTGGCATCCATGTCGTGGGCGCCGCCCTTCCCCTGACCGGCCCCGGTTCCCTCCCCTTCGCCCCCCTGCCGGACCGGCTGTTCGCCGATCACGTCACCCTCTTCACCTTCGCCGTGACCGCCACCGCTGCCACCGTCGTCACCACTCTGCTGCTCGAGAAAGCGGTTGTCGTGGATAAACTTTTCCTCGACGGTGGTCGGCACCACCACGACCTTCTCGTCACTGCCGCGCCCCGGCTTGACCAGTTTGCCGACCTTGATCTTGCGCGGGAAGCCGTCCTTCTCCCGGATCCGGTCACGCTCAAGCAGGTCGTCAATGCTGCGGATACTGCTCACCAGCGGTCCCCTCTCCGGGTCCAGATGATGCAGCAGCGTAAAATCGTTACAACTGTAAAGATCAGCCAGCGGCGGCAGATCACAATCACGGTGTGGAGCCTCGATCAGGTGCAGACGCTCGTCTTCCAATTCTGCCCGGATCGCGGCTTCCTGCCCGGAGAGCCGTCCTTCATCCTTGAGCCGCTGATAATATGTCCGGCGCTGCTTAAAGCTCATAACGGGGATCAGCCTTCATCTTCCTGGGTGCAGAAATACTCGATGGTCTTCTGCGCACAGGTACGGCAGTAGCCGAGCTGGTTCAACATCGTGTCAATCATCCGATCGTAGAGTTTCTGGTTTTCTTCATTGGTCCGGTTGGCCAGTGCTCCGACCAGCGACCCGGCCCCGGCGATATCCGACTTGAGCCGCACATCGGTCACGGCTTTGACCAGCTCCAGGTTGTCCATGAAATCGTAGCCGACATCGACCGAGATCTTCTGCCCGTAAATCTTGCGGATCGCGGTACGGAAAGCCTCGCGTTGCTCCTCGGTTTTTAACCCCAACCGCTCTTCGACACTCTGGATAAAACGTTGGTCAATCTTCAGCGCTTTCAGCTCACCGCTTTGCGGATCGCGATACTTCCACATCTTATCCGGCCCGAGGTTCTCGGCATCGATACCGATGATCATGTTGACGTAGCTCATCACATCCTTGCGGATCGCCTGCGGCTCATCCATGTAGGCATTGAACATCTCGGTCATGATCCGCTCGCGGTACAGCCCCTTGGCCAGCTTCAAGTCATCGAGATACTTGGCCCGATCATTGTTGTCGGAGACATAATCGAGGATCACCCGCTCCACGGCCTTGAAGACGTCGTAGGCAAACATACACTGCCCCTCGTTGGTCTCGGTCCCTTCCACCACCAACTGCAGCGCCCGGCCAAGGTTGCGATGACCAAGTCCCTTCTGCCCGAAGCGCTTGGTGATATCCGGTTCCTGGTTGAGGATATCGATCACCTCGGCGAGGGTCTTGATGCTCTTCTCCCCAGCCACCTCACCGGCCGCCAGCTTCATCGTCTCGATCGGGGTCAGCTTCTCGCTGCGCGGCAGCCGGCTCAGCACCACGGTGACACTGGCGGCATAGTTGAGATTCGGGTCCTGATGCAGATCCTCTCCGGTCAGGGTGGTTTTGGTTTCACTGCCGATGGCGTAATCGGTGAGATCCTTCTGCATCAGGTAGTTGGTGTTATGCGAAAAATAACAGATCCGGCAGCGATCGATGATCGGCGCCTCTTCCTTTTCGGCCAGGAAACGGTTGAACTCGGCATTGTTACTGGTGGCGATAATCAAGGTGTCGATCGGCCACTTGTAGCCGTCGATCTCGATCAGACGGTTCTGGATCACCCCCAGATAGACCTGCACCAGATCTTTCTTGTTCTTGTAGATCTCATCAGAGAAGTGGATGCCGCCACCGGCCACCCGCGCCAGGGCGCCACGGCGCAGATCGAAGCGGTAGGGATTGTTGGTGTCGGTGATATGCAGCAGCCGCTGGATCGATTCCTCGCCGAGCAGGTCAACGGCACTCGAGGTGATCTTGTCCTTGGCCGCATACTTGCCGGTCACCGTCCCCAATGATTCAATCAGCGGCACCGGGATGATTTCGATATGCTGGAGGATGTCCTCCAGTTTACCGCCGGTAAACTTGCGCAGATCCTCCAGCATGTAGGCACTGCAAGCCCCGAGCGGCCGGTAGTTCTCGTAGAATTCTTCGATCTGGGCGGCCTTGAAACCATAGTTCCGGGCCAGCAGCTCCTGACTTTCAGCTTTGCTTTCAGCCAGGTTCATCGCCAGAATCAGCGGGTCTTCGTAGGTTTGCGATTCAATCGTGGAGATCCGCCCATAACTGCCGAGCCGATCCATGCCGACAAAGCGGAAGGTATATTTTCGATTCTCCGCTACGCTCAGAAACTCACGGTACTTGGCGCAAAGGTACTCAACAAAGAAGGTCTTGCCGTTGCCCGGCTCACCGACCAGCACATAGGCCATCTCCTTGGAGGAGCCTCCCTCGGCGGCATCCTTGACGAAGGAGACGAAACTGTTGATTTCGTCGTACATGCCGATGGCGTGCTTGGCACCGCTGCGGAAAATTTCGAAATCGTAGGTCGAGCGACCGTTGACCACCACCTTGCTGATCGGCTGCGCCAGAATCATCCGCGCCACGCCCTGAAAGGCATTCTCGAAACAGCGCTTCCCCTGCTTGACCGCCAACAGGTGTGCTTTCAACGATGAGTCGTCTTTTCTGCTCCTGGTTTGTGCCATACGTCAACCCTCCCGTGGGTAATTTTCTGAATCTTTCGAGCCGCTTACAAATTATAACTGGTATTTTTTGATTTTCCGTATACGGGGAGGATTTTTGATAAATTTTTTCTCAGAATCAACGATTGTAACCGTAGCGACAACAGCACCGAAAAAGCGGCCGTCTTGTTCCAGGCGGCCGCCGAAAAACAGCGACGGTCAACCATATACGATAGTCAAACAGCTCGGTTCGATTCCGGAAGCGGCTCAAAATGCCTGCCCGACCGTGTGATCCGGATAGCTCCATCAGTTTACCCCCGGTTCAATCACATATTTATCGCCGTGACAGACTTTCACTAACAATCGATGACAATTCATTCTACAATGAAGCGGTCCCTGTGACCGGCCGAGCACGTTGCAACTTTATCGCACTCAGGGAGCTCGACGAAAAACTTCCAAAACGTGACATTCCCAGCTGATGGTTGAATAAAAACATATGCGGCACTTATCGATAAAAAATAAACTTTTTATCTCTTTTTCCCTGCTGGTTCTCATTGCCCTTGCCACAAGTTTTTACACCTTTTACAGCAACGCAAAAAGCGCGCTGACAAGTTCCATCAACAGCGAACTGAACAACTCCACCGAAATCATTACCAACCTGGTACAGGTGGTGGCGAGCACCTCCATCGAAAACCACCTCAAGGCGATCGCAGAAACACAGCTGGAAGTCGTCTCCGGCCTGTATGAGGAGTATCAGAACGGACGCTTTTCCGAGGCTGAAGCCAAGGCCTTGGCGGCAAATCTGCTGCTGCGCCAGAATATCGGCAGTTCCGGCTACCTCTATTGCCTCGACAGCCAGGGCAATGTCCCGGTCCATCGGGATAAACAGGTCCAAGGCAGCAATGTACTGGCGTACCCGTTTGTCCGCGAGCAGGTGCGCCTCAAAACCGGCTACCTCGAATACCGCTGGAAAAACCCCGGCGAACCGAAAAAAAGAGACAAAGCGCTCTATATGACCTACTTCAAGCCCTGGGACTGGATTATCTCCGCCTCGGCCTATAAAAGTGAATTCACCTATCTGATCGATATCGACAACATCCGCAAGGCCCTGGCACAAGTCACGTTCGGCGATACCGGCTATCCTTATATCATCAGTGTCAGCGGTGATTACATCTACCATCCCCGTCTGACCGGCAACCTTTACCGCTCCGGACTCGATCAGAAAGCGATCAGCACGGTTGAGAAAATCATTCAACTCAAGCAGGGAACCATCCGTTACCAATGGCAAAACCCGGGAGAAGCGGCCCCCCGGGAAAAGATCTCCATCGTCAAGTACCTCGCAGACTACGGCTGGGTGGTCGGTTCCTCTGCCTACCTGGACGAACTGTACCGCCCGCTGGCCCGCATTCAACGAACCTTCCTGCTGATATTTTTTGCCTCCTTTTTACTCGTCCTGTTTGCCGGTTACGGACTCAGCACCTATATCACCAAGCCGCTGAACTCTCTCATTGCCCACTTCAAGAACCAGACCGCCACCGATGTCCAGCCGATCACCGGTCATTTCAGTGACGACGAAGTCGGCAAGCTGGCAGATTATCTCAACCAGTTCATTGCCAAGTTAAATGAGCACCATCAGGCGCTGACCACGGAAATTTCCGAGCACAAACGCAGCGAAAAGGCTTTGCAGGAAAGTGAGCGGACCTTTCACACTCTGTTTGATCATTCCTTCCAGTCGATCGCTCTACTCGACCCGGACGGCCGCCTGCGCAAAATCAATAAAACCGCCCTCAACTTTCGCGATCTGGTTGCCGAGGACGTGCTGGGAAAATATTTCTGGGACACCCCCTGGTGGCAGTATTCGGAAACATTGATCACACAGCTGAAAGACGCCTACGCCATCGCCCGGACCGGTCAAGTGGCCCGCTTTGAAGCCCACAGAACCGCCGTGCGGGAAGTTTATCTCGACATCTCCCTGAAACCGGTCCTGGACGATAGCGACCAGATTATCTACATCGTCGCCGAAGCCCGTGACGTCACCGATATCCGTCGTGCAGAAATAAAACTGCAGCAGGCCCAGAAGATGGAATCGATCGGCATCCTGGCAGGCGGTATTGCCCACGACTTCAATAATATTCTCGGCGGGATCCTCGGCACATTGACCCTGTTAAAACTGAAACGCGACAAGGGCAAACCGCTGCCGGAAGAACTGCTGTTCAAACATCTCGACATGGTTTCTGAAACGGCATTGCGGGCCAAAGATATTGTCAATCAGCTGTTGACCCTGTCACGTAAGCACAACCTGAAATGCACCCCGATCGATCTGTCCCGGGTCCTGGAACATATCTGCCGGATCGCCAGAAATTCTTTCGACAAATCGATCCGCTTCGACTGCCGACTGAACGGCAATATTCCTGTTTTTGCGGATGCCAACAGCCTGGAACAGGTATTTTTGAATATCTGCATCAATGCCGCCCATGCCATGACCATTATGCGACCGAAGGAAGAGACCTGGGGCGGGACCCTGACCATTCAACAGGAAAAAACTTCCAATCTCAGCCGTAAATTCCACGCCGCCGCCGGAGAATACTGGGAAATCTCCCTTGAAGATACCGGCGTCGGTATGGATGACAAAACCCTGAAACAGCTCTTCGTCCCCTTTTTTACGACCAAAAACAAGGAGATCGGTTCCGGTCTCGGTCTGGCCATGGCTTACAGCATCATTGAACAACATCGTGGCTACATTGATATCGAATCGAAACCGGGCGTCGGCACCAGGGTCACGGTCTACCTGCCGGTCTGCCAGGCACAGATCGAGGCTCCGGTCGACGTTACTGAGCAGTCCATTGAAACCGGTGACGGCTTGATCCTGATTATTGATGACGAGGAACTGATCCGCACCAACAGTAAAGAGATCCTCACTGAATGTGGATACCAGGTTCTTCTGGCCGCGGATGGGACCGAGGGGGTTGACGTGTATCGGCAGCACCTTGGTACAATCTCAGCGGTTCTGCTCGATCTGGTGATGCCGGTGATGTCAGGAAAAGAAACCTTCACCGCCCTGAAAAAAATCGATCCGGGGGTTAAAGTCCTGCTCACCTCCGGCTTTCGGCTGGATACCCGGGTCAATGAAATTTTAGCCGCCGGCGCAGACGGATTTATCCAGAAACCCTACTCCCTGTTCGAGCTGGCGAGCGGCATCAAAAATATTCTGCAGACTAAAACCGACCCTGTCCGGTAACCGGTCCCCAGAAACCAAGCGGTATCCATCCAGAGTTTCCAGAGGGAAACTAAGCGGCTCGCCTCAACCGACCGAAGGAACAACCGATACCGATCAGACAAAGCCCGGAAAAAATCAGCAACGCCAGACGCATACTGCTGAGGAACGCCGGCTGGGTTTCAGCCGTGACCGGTTGGCCGTGCATCAGGTAGGAAAAAATCAGCGTGATGATCATCATGCTGGTCATCATCCCCAGGGTGCGGACGCTGGAGTTGAGGCCCGAAGCAATACCGAGGTAGCGCGATTCGACACTGCCCATGATAATGCTGACGTTCGGGGAGGAAAACAGGGCAAACCCGGCCCCCAGAAACACCAGCAACAGCAACACCAGCAGCAGGGAAGAATCTGCGGTAAGGGTTGCCGCCAGAGCCAGACCGATGGCGCCCAGGGCCATACCGCCGGTCGCCACGAGACTGGCCGGCACCCGATCGGACAGGCGGCCGCAAAAAGGCGAAAGCAGGGTCTGCACAATCGGTTGGGCAATCAGCATCGTGCCCGCCTGCTGCGGATCCATCCCCTTGACATATTGCAGATAGAGGCTGAGAAAGAAGGTGACGCCGAAGGTCGCTGCATAATTGAACAACGCCGCCAGACTACTCAGCGCAAAGACCCGGTTATTCCGCAACAAATCGATGTTGAGCAGTGGATAGCCGGTCCGCGATTCCCAGCGGACAAAAAACACCAGCCCCAGGTTTGCCGCCAGCAGCAAGCCCCAGGCCCAGATTCCCTTGTTCAGATTGGAGACCCCGGCAATCAGCAGAAGAATGGACGGGCCGTAAATCAGCAGGCCGATCCAGTCAAAGGGTTCGCCGGCAGCCTCCACCCATTCGTCGTGCATTTTTATTCGGGCAACAACAAAAGTGAGCAGTCCGAGGGGGATCACCAGATAAAAGAGCGAACGCCAGCCGAACGCGGCAACCAGTATCCCGCCGAAAAAGGGACCGAAAGAGATCCCGGCATAAACACTGGCAATGGCAATCCCCAGCGCCTTGCCCCGTTCTTCGGGTGGAAAGGCGGAAACAACCATCGCCATACTGGTCGCCATCACCATCGCCCCGCCCACCCCCTGCAAAAACCGCAGGCCGATCACCGCCTCAATCGACCAGGCCTGGGAAAGGATTCCACCGGCCAGGGTGAAAACGAGGATGCCGAGCTGAAAAACCTTCCGGCGACCATAGATATCGCCCATCCGCCCCATCGCCAGCAAAAAGATCGAGGCTGACAGCACATAGGTCATCTCAACCAGTCCCAACTGCATCGCGCTGGCGGAAAATTCACGGCCCATGACGGGCAGTGCGACACCGACCGCCGACATCATGAACGGCATCAGAAAATGCGCCATACAGACCACAAACAGGGTGGCACGGCGGGAGGAGCGGCTCATCTGCGTTGCTTGTTCTTGCGCTCTTTCCTCTGTTGACCGGCTTTGAGCAAATCACCGAGGCTACCGAAGCCTGCGGACGCCGACGACGGTGCGTCACTGTAACTGGTTTCGCCAACCTCCTCATCCGGTCCGACCGGAGCCAGAGAGATCCGGCGCGCCTCCGGCTCGAGCTTTTCAATCATCACCGGCAGACTTTGGCCGACCTTGAGCACATCCTGCGGGTGACGGATACGCTGCCCCTGCCCCAGCTTGGAGATATGCAGCAAACCATCGATCCCCTCTTCGAGCGTCACAAAAGCCCCGAACGGGGCCAGTCGACTGACCTTGCCGGTATATTTTCCACCCACCTGATAGATTGTCCCGACCTTCCCCCAGGGATCGGCCAGGGTATCACGCAGACTGAAGGAAAACTTGTTGTTTTCCCAATCGATCTTCTTGATGGCGACCTCCAGCTGCTGACCGAGGCTCAGGTAGTCATTGACATCCTCCACCCGGCCGTAGCTGATTTCGGAGATCGGCAGCAACCCTTCGATCCCGCCGATATCAACAAAAGCACCGAAGTCGCGGATGTTGGTGACACTGCCTTTGACCACCATCCCTGCTTTCAGCGTCTCACGCAGACCAATCCGCAGTTGTTCCCGTTCTTCATCCAGAATCGCCCGGTGCGAAACGACGATATTGCGACCCCGTTCACTGAACTGGGTAATTTTAAACGACAGGTTTTCACCGATCAGGTCGGCCGGTTCGGCCTGACGCAGACCGGTCTGCGAATAAGGGCAGAAAGCGCGCACATTACCACTCAGCTTGACTTCAAAACCGCCCTTGATCTCTTTTTCGATCCGCCCTTCAACCGGGATGCCGCCCTGGTAAGCATCTTCCAACTGTTCAGTACCGGAACCGCTGCCGCCGATCTTGGTGGTAAAGCGCAGCTCGCCACCATCGCGGGAGAGGAAATAGGCACCGATCTTATCACCGATCGCATACTGCGGCTGACCATCGCCATCCAGCAGCTCACTGGTCAAGAGCAGCCCTTCTCCCTTCTGACCGACATCGAGAAAGCTCCATTCAGCGCCGATCTGCAGAATGGTCGCCTCAATTTTTTTGCCCCGTTCCAGCGGTTGTCCGACCTCGGCCAGGCTGGCCTCGAACAGCTCGGCAAAACTGCCTTCATCCTCACCCATCTCGTCATCATCAAAATGCTCATCACTCATGATTTCTATCCTTCTGACTGATTATCCTGCGGAAGCAAAGAGATTAGCCGGTTTTGCCGGCGGAGTAAACCACCTGATGCAATTGTGCTTTTGCCCGGGACTGTTATCCTTTATCCAGCAAGATCCTATCTAACTATCTGAAATTTCGAGAGGTATGGGATGAAACCGGAAAACTGGGTGGAAAGCCTGAACTGTGCCATCGAGGGAATTCTCTGGGCGGTTAAAAGAGAGCGCCACATGCGCTATCACTTTGTTGCGGCCTTTGCGATACTGATGCTGGCGCTGTTTTTCCGAGTCACGGCGCTGGAATTTTTTCTGCTGATCCTGGCAGCGCTGCTGGTGATCTTTGCCGAACTGATCAACACCGCCATCGAGGTGCTGGTTGACCTGGTCACCGACGAGTACCACGAGCTGGCCAAGCGCGCCAAGGATATTGCTGCCGGGGCGGTGCTGGTCACCAGTATCGGTGCGGCGATCCTCGGCTATCTGGTCCTTTCCGGCTATATCTTTCCCCTGTTCGACAAGCAACCGATGCCGATCCGCGCGCCGCAGGACACGCTCCCGGTCGGAGCGCTGCTGATGGTGGTCATCCTGGTGGTGCTGCTCAAAGCCCACTTCAACCGCGGCACCCCGCTGCATGGCGGTATGCCGAGCGGGCATTCGGCGATCGCCTTCTCGGTCGCCCTTTCGGTGATGCTGTCGGGCAGCGGCATGTTGATCTCCTTGATGGTCTTACTGCTGGCCATCCTGGTCAGCCGCAGCCGGCTGTTGATGAAAATCCACAGCCCAAGGGAAGTCTGGCTGGGAGCCGCCCTCGGCGCCGGCATCACTTTTCTGGTCTTCTTCTTTTTCAACTGACCGTCAGAGTGCCGGCGGAAGCGATACCAGCGCCTCCGAGCGCGTCAGGATGGCCGATTCTGCCGCCTTGGGTGCGACATCCACAAGTTTCCGTTCGGCGAACGAAATCTCCTGCTTTATACCGGCCAGACTGAAACGGCTCGCCGCATTCCATAACATCCAACCGTTGCTGCCGAGCGCGTCACTGGCATTGATCTGCGCATGCACCTCCTCTGCGCTGAAACTGCGTCGGTCAAACGCGTAATCACGAAAAGCCTGCAACCAGGGCCGGAAACGTTCCGGGGCAAGACCGCTCAGTTGTTGAGCCTTCTGTAACGATGCCGCAATCACCGCGTAAGGATTCTTGACCGGATCGGCATAGCCGGGGATACCGCGTGAAAAACCGGAGGGGTAGAGCATCGGTGACAGGTAGTCGACCCGCTCACCCAAATCAACCAGCCGTTGGCCGATTTTACCATCACGGTGCTTCCAGCAGATATAGCCGAAGATATTCACCGAAGTCTGGACCGGGTAGGTTGCCAACCGCTGTTTCGCCTGGCTGAGGAACAGGTTGATCGCAGCGACGCGGTTTTCGTCGGTCGTCGGCTGCGAGAACCGCAGGTCGGAGCGGGAAGGGAAACGGGTATAATCGAACTGGATTTCATCAAACCCGAGACCGGCAACTTCTTCGGCAACATCCAGGTTGTAATCGCGCACCTGTTGACTGAAAGGATCACTCCAGCGCAGTTTTTCCCGATCCTGCCACACTTGTCCATTGCTGTCATGAGCCGCCAGTTCGGGATGTTGCCTGGCCAGCAGATCATCTTTGAAAACAACTATCCGCGCGATACTGTAAATTCCCCGGCTTTTCATCTCGGCAAGGAACTCCGGCAGATCTTTCAACGGCCGCACCCGTTGTGCACCGATCTGTCTGGCCAGGGGAATGTTGCTGCGGTAAGCGATATATCCGCGCGATGATTTGATATCGATCACCAGGGCATTGAGCTGCGTATCCGCGATTAAAGCGAGGATCTGCTGCCGCTTTTCGGGCCGGGAGGCCCCCCAGAAAGAAAGGTAGAGGGCCTTGGGAACGAAGGGTTGCAAGGCGATTTTCAGGGAGGAATCGACAACCACCGGCAGCGGCCGATAGCCTGGCAGCCGAGCGATCAAGCGGAGACTGGTGGTGGTCAGTACGAACCGTCCGGCAGCATCGCTGAATACCTGGTTGTCAGCGGTCCGCAGTTCAACTCCGGAGAGCACTGCACCGGTTTCGGCATCTCTCACGGACCCGGAAATCTGCATTACCTCTCCGGCCCGGACAGCAAAGGGCAGGAGCAGCAGACAGAAAGTCAGCAACCCGTATCCGATTTTCATCGTCACTCCTTCGTTGCCGTTGGTGGACCTCCCCCGGGGTTGAAACGACATCAGGACAAAGGGGTTTCTTTGATCAGGGGTGGACTAATCCTCCTTTTCTTGTCGGCGGAGACAATGTATTTCTTTAGATTTTCTAATCTCAAACGACACAGACCATCCCCGCAAAATGGTCATCAGTGTGCATTTGCGCAGTTCAACCATGTTAAACCAGGAATTATTTTTTACGGAAGGGCACGTTTATTTTCTCTGCGGGAAACGCTAACGTAGCAGTCATCGAAAGGTTGTTGGCAGACGACCTGAGATACCTCGTTTTAGAAAACCTCCCTTGGGGAATTTTGCCCCGTGGCCTCCCTCCGGTCACGGGGATTTTTTTTGACAGCTGAACCCACGCCAAAAATATCAGCGCCGAAAAAACCCCGTATGTGCGGGGTAATATCCATTCCATATGTAGTAACTAAAACTTGACCTGGCAGATATTGTCAGATTTGGTTACGCTCAAAATAGCCGCCCTCCACCCCTCAAAACACCTAAAATTTACGCGAATCCATTTTGATAGAACTTTTGCAAGCGAAATGCACTGGTCTATAGGATGTGCTGGAGGCTCCCCCAACTGCTAAGTTTTGAGCCAATTTCTGTCGAAACCTTTAACACATAATGATTCACAGGAAGCAATATTTTAAAAGTGGCAATAATTTCAGTATGTTGACTTGCTGGCTAAGAAGTTGCATAGAGGGATAGAATTATT
>JAADGW010000277.1 GCA_013152145.1 Deltaproteobacteria bacterium | reverse complement strand
GATTACCAGTGGCCGGGGCTTGACCGTATCGGTATCGCCCTGTTTGATGATGCCACCCGTCAGGTCAAGACGTTCCTGGCCAGTCCGGTGGCGGGCAATCCGCTGACCAATTATCAACTGCCCCTGGCCGAGGCTGAATCGCTGGCCGCCGCAACGATTCCGGGACAGGCCCGGGTCATCTCCGATCTACAGGTATTTTCTCAAGGAAAACAGGATCATACCAGAAAAATCTGGGATCTCGGCATGCGCTCCAGTTATACCCTGCCGATTTTTGAACAGGATGTTTTGCGCGGCTTTGTTTTTTTAAACTCGCGCCGGACAGGTTATTTTCAGAACGAGGTGCTCCGGTCAGCGGCGTTGTTTGCCCATTTTCTGGTGCAGATGGTGCTCAATCATCAGGCCACGCTGCGAACCCTGGTGGCGGCCTTGCGGATTACCAGCCGGATGATGCATTACAAAGACCCGGAAACCGGTAATCATCTGGAACGGATGGCGCGCTTCTCCCAATTGGTTGCCCAGGATATGGTCGAGCGGGGGCGGCTGCTTGCTGCTCGATGATGAAGGGATCGACCATCTCTACCGTTTTTCCCCGCTGCACGATATCGGCAAGGTCGGTATCCCGACGGGCATTTTACAGAAGCCGGACCGGCTCAATGAGCGGGAATGGTCGGTGATGAAGACCCACTCCGACATCGGTCGGGCGATTGTCGATCAATTGATCAGTGAATTTGGTTTTTCCTCATTACCCGATATCGAAATCCTGCGACAGATTACCGAACTCCATCACGAGAAGATCGACGGCAGCGGCTACCCGCACGGGCTCTGGGGATCAGGTGCCGATAGCGGCACGGATTGTCGGGGTCAGCGATATCTTCGATGCCTTGACCTCCGGACGACCCTATAAAGAGGCGTGGTCTAATCAGAGCGCCTTTGCCGAGCTTGAAATGATGGTGCAGAAAAATCAGCTGGATGTCGACTGTGTGGCAGCGCTGCAGAACCGGCTTGCCGAGGTGGAAACGGTTCAACAGCATTTCTGTGAGGTCTGACAGGATAACCGGACGTTTTCAGTCAAGATTTGCCTACCCCCAAAGCCTGTAGTTTTGCTACCATGCCGCCATGTTTTCACTTATCGACAGCCATATCCATCTTGATGCCCCCGAACTTGCCGGAACCGGCACCGATCTTCTGCCGCCGGCACGCTTGAGCGGTATCGACAAGTTTATCATCCCCGGAGTCCGGGTCAGCGGTTGGCGTGGGATGCTGGCGCTGGCTCAACAGCAGCCGGGGGTTTTTGCCGCGCCCGGTCTGCACCCCGTTTTTGCCGAGCAGTGGTCGGCGGCCGCAGAACGGCAATTGCGTGAACTGAGCAGTGAACCGCAGGTGGTTGCCATCGGTGAGATCGGCCTTGATGCTGTTGCCGGCCCACCGCTGGCTGAACAGGAACAGGTATTGCGCGAGCAGTTGCAGATCGCCCTCGATGCTGGACTGCCGGTCCTGCTGCACAATCGCAAGGCAACCGGGCGGCTGCTTGATATTCTCCGCGAACTGGACATCGGTCGACAGCTCGGCGGCATCTGGCACGGTTTCTCCGGGAGTTTGTCACTGGCACAACAGCTGGTTCAGCTCGGCTTTAAAATCGGCGTCGGTCCGATCCTGCTGTGTGAAACTGCTCGCAAACTGCCGCAGGCCGTGGTTGAATTGCCGGCCGCAGCCCTGGTACTGGAAACCGATCTGCCCGATATGGCGGAACAGCCGGAGACCCTTGTTGCCGTGGCGCAAAAGGTCGCGGAACTGCGCGGCTGGAGCCTGGAGGAAACGGCGCGTATCACCACGGAGAACGCCCGCCAGGTGTTTGGATTTTGATCCGTAGGGGCGCGGCAAGCAGCGCCCCCACGGTTTTTTTGTAAACAGGAAAATTTTATGTCAGAACACAGATTCAGCCGGATGCAGCTGCTGGTCGGCGCCGACAAAATGAATCAGCTCAAGAGCGCCTCGGTGGCAATTTTCGGCATCGGCGGGGTCGGCAGTTATGCTGCCGAAGCGCTGGCCCGGGCCGGGATCGGCCAGCTGACACTGATCGACTTTGACGAGATCTGCGTGACCAACGTCAACCGGCAGATTCATGCGCTCGATGGGACCATCGGCCGCTCCAAAGTCGACGTGATGGCCGAACGCTGCCGGGCGATCAACCCGCAGGCGGAGGTGGTTGCCATCCACAAATTCTATGAAGCGGCGGTCAGCGAAGAACTGCTCTCTGCCGGTTACGATTACGTCCTCGACTGTATCGATCACATCACGGCTAAATTGCATCTGCTGCAGAGTTGTTATCAGCGTGGCCTGCCGATCATCGCTTCGATGGGCGCGGCCAACAAGCTCGACCCGACCCAGCTGGAGGTGGCCGACATCGCCAAAACCAAGAAGTGCCGTCTGGCCCGGATCATCCGCAAAGAGCTGCGCAAGCGCGGCATCGAAACCGGGATCAAAGTGGTCTATTCGACCGAGGAGTTCCGCCCTTTGAGCGACGAAACCGCCGTTTGCGCTGAGAACTGTGTCTGCCCCAATAAAGAGGAACAGCGCTGGAGTTGCGACGACCGACGGGTGATTCTCGGCAGCTCCTCCTATATTCCACCGTTGTTCGGCCTGACCATGGCCGGTGAAGTGATCCGGGCACTGATCGGGGAGATCGATTGATGGACCCCTACCTCTGGCAGCTGCCGCTGCTGTTTGCCGTCGGTCTGATCGCCGGGATCCTCAACGTGCTGGCCGGCGGCGGTTCGTTGCTGACGCTGCCGTTGCTGATCTTTATGGGGCTGCCCGGGGCGATGGCCAACGGCACCAACCGGATCGCTATCTTCTGTCAGAATATCTTTGCCATCCGCGGTTTCCGCAAGCGGGGTATGCTGCCGCTGGAGCTGGCGCTGCTCTGTACGCCACCGGCGCTGCTCGGCAGCTGGATCGGGGCCAACCTGGCGATCAGTCTGGATGATCAGCTGTTCAACCGGCTGCTGGCGTTGATTATGCTCGGTGTGCTGATTTTTACCGCGATCGATCCGATGAAGCGTTTTCGGACTGAAGATGTGGTTTTCAGCACCGGGCGCAAATTCATTCTGGTGGCTTCTTTTTTCGGCGTCGGGGTCTACGGGTTTTGTCCAGGCCGGGGTCGGCTTTCTGGTTATCACTGCGCTGCTGGTGCATGGCCTGGATCTGGTGCGGATCAACGCGATCAAGGTTTTTGTTATCTTCGCCTACACGTTCATCGCTCTCGGGGTCTTTATTTATCACGGACAGGTCAATTATCCGCTGGGCCTGGCGCTGGCCGCGGGCAATTCGATCGGTGGCATGATCGGCCCGAAACTGGCGGTGGATAAAGGGCATGACTGGATCAAAAAGGTCGTCAGCCTGACGGTGCTGGTGTTCGCGCTGAAACTGCTGTTTTTCCCTTGAGCCGGATGCGGTTGACTGCTGTTCGAGCAGCACGTATCATGAAGATTGAACCTTCCGTGGGAAGGTTTTTTTCTATGTTGAATCGTAACTATTCACCCGTGAAGTGGGCACCCCGAGGCCATCCGGCTGAAGAGTTACGTTGAATCGATGAATTGGCGGCAACTGTCGTCGGGAAGAGGCAGATGGCTTTACTGAAAATACTGCATTACCCGGAGCCGCGGTTGAAGAAACCGTCGGTCGCGGTCACCGAGTTTAATGACGAGTTACGGCAACTGGCCGAAGATATGGCTGAGACCATGTACGAGGCGCCGGGTGTCGGTCTGGCGGCACCGCAGGTCGGGGTTCTCAAGCGGATGATTATCATCGATTGTTCGCCCAGCGAGGAGCCGAACGACCTGATTGTTGCGGTCAACCCGGAAATTATTGCGACCGAGGGCGAGTCGCTGGAAGAGGAAGGCTGCCTGTCGGTGCCCGGTTTCTGGGCCAACGTCAAGCGGTTCTCCACGGTGACCATGCGTTATCAGGATGTCACCGGAAAAACCCATGAGCGCACCGCAGACGGACTGCTCGGGATCTGCATGCAGCATGAAATTGATCATCTCGAGGGGATTCTGTTCGTTGATCGGCTTTCGCCGTTGAAACGCTCATTGTTCCGCAAGAAATTTATGAAAATGTTGAAGGAGCGGGAGCAGAAGAATGAAGCCTGAATCTATCCGTACGGTTTTTATGGGGACTCCGGAGTTTGCTCTGGCAACCTTTACCGGGCTGATCGACTTCGGCTTGAACCTGGTCGGGGTTTTCACCCAGCCGGACCGGCCGAAAGGACGTGGTAAAAAACTGGCTGCACCGCCGGTCAAAGAACTGGCGTTACAGCAGCAGATTCCGGTTTTTCAACCGCTCAAGTTACGTGACCCGGCTGCCGTGGCGCAGCTCAGGGAGTTGCAGCCCGACCTGATTGTGGTGGTCGCTTACGGGCAGATTCTGCCGAAGGCGGTGCTCGATATTCCTCAGTACGGTTGCATTAACGTCCACGCTTCGCTGCTGCCGAAATACCGCGGGGCGGCACCGATCAACCAGGCGATTATCGACGGTGAAACGGAAACCGGTGTGACCACCATGTACATGGATGTCGGTCTTGATACCGGAGACATGCTGGTCAAGTATCGACTGACCATCGGTGAGAATGAAACCGCCGGAGAGCTGCACGACCGGTTGGCATTGCTCGGCCGTGAAGCGATGGAAGAGACTCTCCGGCAGATCTGCAGCGGGACCCTGATTGCCGAAAGACAGGATGATAGTCTGAGTTGCTACGCACCGATGCTGAAAAAAGAGGACGGCCTGATCGATTGGCAGCAGTCGGCCGCAACAATCCACAACCTGGTGCGCGGTCTCGATCCCTGGCCGGGGGCTTACAGTCACCTGGATGGCGAGGTCCTCAAAATATCCGCAACCTCGGTTGCTGCCGATCTTTCCGGCGAGCCGGGCACAGTATTACTGGCCGATGCCGAGGGGGTTCGGGTTGCCTGTCGCGAAGGGGCGCTGGTGATCGGTCGGCTGCAACTGCCGGGCCGGAAACGTCTGGCCGCGGCGGATTTTCTGCGGGGTCGGGAGTTGCCGATCGGCACCCGGCTGGGATGACCGG
>JAADGW010000133.1 GCA_013152145.1 Deltaproteobacteria bacterium | reverse complement strand
ACAGATAGTTCTCGACGACCGTTGTCTGTTCGATGCGCAGAAAAACATCGACCTGCCCCCCGAACAGCGGCGGATCGGCATGGTGTTTCAGAATTTATGCCTGTTTCCGCATCTCGATGTCAGCAGCAATATCGGTTATGGTTTGAAATTACGTGGGATGCACCGCCGGGCTCGGCAGCAAAGAATTCAGCTGCTGCTGGAAAAACTCGGTATCGAACCGCTGGCCGAGCGGAGCATTACCAACCTTTCCGGCGGCGAACGGCAGAAGGTGGCTCTGGCCAGAACTCTGGCGACCGATCCGCAATTGCTGTTACTCGATGAACCGACGGCTGCCCTCGATCCTTCGGCCCGCAGTGAAATCAGGCGTTGGCTGCAGACCATCCTGATCGAACTGGAGATTCCGACCCTGTTAGTGACGCACGATGTTGAGGATGTGGCCTACTTCCGCAAGCGGATTGCGGTGATGGAGCAGGGCAGGATTGTTCAGCAGGGCAGTTTTCATCAGCTGTTGCGCGAACCGGCCAGTGAGTTCATCGCCCGTTTTGTCGGCGTCAACTACATCCCCGGCGAGGTCCGGGAGGTTGCCGGGAAAATCATTTTTTGCAGTCGCGGCGGGACCAGCTTTCTTGCTCCCTTCGAACAGGTGCTGCCGGGACCGGCCTGCCTGACGGTTTATCCCTGGGATATCGCCCTCTATCGGCAGTTGCCGGAAGGCAGTCCGCGTAACCATCTGCACGGCCGGGTGCTCGACACGGTGCATCTGGGCGACAGGGTTCGTATAACGTTGGAAAATGGCGACAAACTTGTCGCTGAACTGAGCAGTCGTGGCTATCAGGCCCTGGGCGAACCACAGCCGGGAGAACACCTCTGGGCGGTATTCAAGGCTCGCGAATCGCGGATCGAAAATTATCGGGAGTAATTCATGTTGACTTATAAACAGGCCCTGCAACAGGTCGTCGCAACCATCAAGCCGTTGCCACCGGTAGAGCTGCCGCTGACCGCAGCGAACGGGCTGGTGCTGTCAGCGCCGCTGGCGGCCCGCTGGGACATGCCCCGCTGGGATAATTCGGCGATGGATGGATTTGCCTTTGCGGCCGCCTCAGCCGTGGTGGCAGCGGGGCTGAAAATTGTCGGTCGGTCTTTTGCCGGCCATCCTTTCGGCGACCGCTTGCGGTCCGGCGAAGCGATTCAGATCACCACCGGAGCGCCGTTGCCGCCGGGTGCCGATACGGTCGTCCCGGTTGAGGATACGATAGTCGAGGGGGAGCAGCTGTTGCTGCAGACCACCATCCGTAAAGGACAGCATGTCCGCTACCGGGGGGAGGAGTACCGTGCCGGGGAGGAATTGCTGGCGCAGGGAGTTCGGCTGACGGCCGGTGGTGTCGGCCTGTTGGCCGGAGCCGGTATCGAGCAGGTCAGGGTTTTTCCCCGTCCGCGGGTGGCCATCTTTTCGACCGGAGATGAACTGGTTGAGCTGGGGCAGCAGCCGGGGCCCGGGCAGATCGTCAACTCCAACCTGCAATACCTGGTTGCCCGATTGCACGAGTGCGACTGCATTCCCGTCCCGCTGGGGATCGGGGAAGACCACTGCGATGATCTGGATCGCATTCTCGACCGGACCGGGGAGACCGATCTGCTGCTGACCACCGGCGGTGTTTCCGTCGGGGAAAAGGATCTGGTGAAACAGACGCTTCTGCGCCGCGGATTTGAACAGAAATTCTGGAAAGTTGCCATCAAGCCGGGAAAACCGGTACTATTCGGTACACTGGATGGAAAGCCCTGCTTCGGCCTGCCCGGTAACCCCGCCGCGACCGCTGCAACCTTTGAACTGTTTGTTCGACCGGCCCTGAGCCTGCTGGCTGGAGCCGGTGACAGCGGGTCAACCCGGCGGATTGCCCGGCTCAGCAACGCGGTCAAAATTGCGGGCAGTCGACAGTTGCTGCTCTGGTGCCGTTGCAGCTGGACGGATGACGGCTACCGGGTTGAGGTTCCCCGGCGGCAGGATTCCGGACAGGCCCGCAGTATCCAGGGGGCTAACGCGCTGCTCCCCGTTCCGATCGGCAGTTCGACACTGCCCGCCGGGGCTGAAGTCGAAATTATTCTTCTGCGGTTGCCTTGCGCTCAGGCAGCCCACAGACCATAAAGGAGTCAGTGATGTTTGGACTTGGAACACAGGAACTGTTGATTATTCTGGTACTGGTGATGATTATCTTCGGTGCCGGAAAGTTGCCGCAGGTCGGCAGCGCGCTTGGCAAGGGGCTGCGAAACTTCAAAAAAGGGGTGAGTGAAGCGGACGATCTGGAGATCAGTGCAGAGCCACAACCGCAGAACAACGAAACAACGACAGTCGGGGATAAAAATGCAGGATCTGCATGGTCGCACCATCAATTATCTGCGCTTGTCGATTACCGATCGCTGCAACCTGCGCTGCCGCTACTGCATGCCTGCTGAGGGGATCTCCAAGCAGCGCTGTGACGATATTCTGCGCTACGAGGAGCTCTTGCAGATTGTCCGGGCGGCAACCCGTTTAGGGGTCCGCAAAGTCCGTGTTACCGGTGGTGAGCCGCTGATCCGGAAAGGGGTTCTCGGCTTTCTGCAGCAACTGGCCGACACTCCGGGGATCGATGAAGTTGTCCTGACCACCAACGGTGTGCTGTTGCCGCGGATGGCCTGAAACGCGCCGGGGTCGAACGGCTCAATATCAGTCTCGATTCCCTGCAGCCGCAAACCTTTGCCGAAATCACCCGCGGCGGTTCCCTGGCCGAGGTGCTCAACGGCCTTGAGGCTGCGGAAGCAGTCGGCTTGAAACTGAAGCTGAACATGGTTGTGATGCGTGGTATCAACGATCAGGAAATCTGTGATTTTGCCGACCTCAGCCTGATTCATCCCTGGTCGGTGCGCTACATTGAGTACATGCCGACCATCCGTGAAGAGGGTTGGCAGGAACGTCTGGTCAGCGGCGCGGAAATCCTCAAACGGCTGCAGCAGCATTATCCGCTCGAGTCGATCTCCAGCGGTCAATATTGCGGACCGGCAAAACCTTACCGGATCGCCGGGGCGCAGGGCACTCTCGGTATCATCACCCCGATGAGCGATCATTTCTGCAATTCCTGTAACCGCATCCGGGTGACGGCGACCGGTCGGCTCAAGAGCTGTCTGTTCAGTGAACAGGCGGTCGAGCTGAAGCCCCTGCTGCCATTGGGAGAGGAAGAAATCGTTCGAGTCCTGCGGGAGGTTATCAGCAACAAACCAGCGCGGCACCGGATGGATTCGGAAGCGACCATGGCCGCTCCATTCAGCATGTCCAATATCGGAGGATAAACGTTATGGCAGCAAAAATTGTTGCGGTCTGCATCAGCAAAAACAAGGGGGAGCGCAAGACTCCCGTCGAGCAGGTCGAACTCCGCAAGGAGCACGGCATCGTCGGGGATGCCCACGCCGGTGACTGGCATCGGCAGGTCAGCCTGCTGGCGAAAGAGAGTATCGACAAAATGCGTGCTCTGGGGCTGGATGTCGATAACGGCGATTTTGCCGAAAACCTGACAACCGAAGGGATTGATCTGCCCGGCCTGCCGATCGGGACCCGGCTGCAGCTCGGCGAGTGTCTGCTGGAAGTGACCCAGATCGGCAAAGAATGTCACACCCGCTGTGCCATCTACTATCAGGCTGGGGATTGTGTAATGCCGAAAGAGGGGATTTTTGCCCGGGTCTTAACCGGTGGAACGGTTCAGGCGGGAGAGAGTATTTTTCAGGTCCGAAGTGGCAAGCTCTAGCCGAACAGTTGCAATCCCATTTTCAGGGCCAGCAGCAACAGCAGCCCGCCAAGAAATTTCTTGACCGTAGCCGGTTTGAGTCGGGCGTGCATGACTTTTGTGCCCAGGCTGCCGCCCAGATAAGCGGCGCTGGCCGCGGGGAGCATCAGCAGCAGGTCAGTGTGGCCCATTGCCAAGTAGGTGATCAGGCCGCTCAACGAGGAAAACGGCACGACAAAAGCGGTAATCACCGCGACCTTTTTCGGGTTGAAACCGAGCATAATCATCAGCGGGGCGATCAACCCGCCGCCGCCGACCCCGAGCAGTCCCGACAGATACCCGGCAGCCGCACCGATCAGGGCCGGAGCCAGAAGCGGACGATCCTCACGAAACCGGCCTTCATCCTTCCCGGCGCGAAAGAAAATCAGCATCACCCCGGAAAAAAGCAGGAACAGGGTAAAAACTGCCAATACCGCCGATGTCGGCAGCCAATGGCTTGACCAGGCGCCGAGCGGGGCGAGCAGAAACGAACTGATGATGATCGGGATGCCGAGCCGAAAATCGAGCTTTTTGGCGCGGATATTCTGAACACTCGCACCGGTCATGCTCAGGCTGTTGACCAGCAGCCCGGTCGGTTTGGCCAGCAGTAACGGCAGGCCGAACCAGTGCAGTACCGGTACCAGCGCGACTGCCGAGCCGATTCCGCCGAGGGCAAACAGGAAGCTCAGTCCAAAGGCGAGCAGTATTACAATTATCATCGTCGTCATGAGGAAGAATCTGTCGCTCGGGGGCCGCTGCCGCAGGAGCGGCCCCCGAGATGGTTGTTTTTCAGTCGGCTCAACCTGCGCAGGGAATACAGACGCGCCCGACAGCAGTTTCCTGAAGCTTGTCGACAAAGGTCAGCTCGCCGCACTTTGCACAGGGTTCAGCCTCGAAAACACCTTTTCTTTTCGGCAGTTCCAGCTGCACAATGGCACCGATAGCGAGAAAATTTTCCTCCGGCAGGCTGAGGACTTTTTCGATCAGCGGGTCAGCGACTGCAGCTGGAATATCCTGCGGCGGGACACCCGCCTTGCGTTGCTGGACAAACGGAGAATTCAGCGCCTGGCTGAAAAAGCCGGGCTTGAGGGACACCCGGACCGCGCGACCGGTTTTAACCTCGATCAGGGTGAAGGCCATTTTGTTGTAATAGATTCGACTTGCCGTAGGTGCAGCCGGTGGCGGTCATGATGCCGTCGACGAAGCAGCCGGCGGCATGCCCCTCGCCGGTTTCCGCTAAGACCTGCAGTTCTTTGTCCGCAGCCCGTTCGACACCGAGGACCTTCATCGCGGCCAGTCCGGCCCGCAGGCCCATCGGCATGGCGGGGCATTTGTGACCGTGGAAATTCAATCCGGTGGTAAAAATTTCATCGAAAGTTTTCATGCTGCTTCTCCTCAAAAAAAGATTGTGTTGTCAGGG
>JAADGW010000247.1 GCA_013152145.1 Deltaproteobacteria bacterium | reverse complement strand
AGAACGAATTATCGTCTGTGACGACCTCAGAACCACCAATCGGAGTAGGTTTGTAACATGGAAAGAGCCGTGAATAGAAGGGAAAATGCAAGTCCCCGTTTCCACGGCTCAACAATCCGGCAGCAGGCAGGTTCAGTTCAGGCCGATCAGCAGTGCAGACGCAATGAAAAATTGTTCAGCTGATAGATGATCTTACCATCAACGGCCAGAAAACCGTCCGCCTTAAGAAGTTTCCGATCATCATCGACGGCGGTGATGATCGCCTCGACCTGGACCTGACCGTTGGCCGGAACAATCTGGCCACGATAATTCCAGCTGTGCTGTTCGCCGAGAACGATGCTCTCAAAACCGCTGTCGGCAGTTGCTCCCCAGCGTTTCACGGCAACCACCTTGAGCAGTTGCAGGAAAGATTCAAGGCCGAGCGAGCCGGGACAAACCGGGTCCTGATAAAAGTGTGCCTGGAAAAACCACTCGGTCGGGTCGACCTTTTTCGTGCCGCGGATAAAACCGAGCTGCTGCGGTCCGCCATCTGCGACAAATAGATCGATGTGATCGATCATGCGCAGCTTATCTGCCGGAAATGGCGCCTGCTGCGGATAGGCAAACCGTTCACCACGAGCCTGTTCCGCAGGGCTCGGCTGATAGTGAGCGGCGCCGCGCACCCCGACCTGCTGGGCCAGCGATTCGGCGGAAAAGAAACCGAACACCGTATCGCCGCTGTAAACCGGGCCGAGCCGATCACTGATTGCAAAATCGTAGCTCTGAATGATCATCCCGCCGCTGCTGGCGACCCGGGTGATCTTGACATTTGTCGTCAAGGTCCCTGAAGCGGGCGTCACCGGACGCTGTTGCACGGCGTTGCCGTCCAGATTGCGGAAGGACAGATCGACCGGGCTGGTCAGTGCCGAGCCGAGGTACGCCGCCAGCCAGCCGCAGGGTTGCAGGCCGGTTTCCAGCAGCACGCTGAACGGCATCTCCGGCTGCCGACCGGCAGCAAAATACCAGGCATCAGCGGGTACATCATATTCCGCTGCGATCGTCACCCCGGCTTTCAGTTTCCAGGGTTCGCCATCGATAGCGACGATACGATCCAGAAATTGGAACGGCGGTCCCGGCAGCCGGGCGATCTTCCGCTCCCGGTCAAAAACCCGGTACGGCTCACCGAAGGCCTCAGAAGGGTTGCCGATGGCAAAAGCGGTGATCCGCTCGGTGTTGTAAAGAATCTGTTTTGCCGGGGCCACAACGACAGCTGTTTCCCGCTTCTGCCAGAGAGCTTCGACTTTTTGCCGGTCAAGACCGGACAGCCGCACCGACATATTGGGGATTTCGACGATCGGCTTACCGTCGGCAAACATTAACGCATCGACAATCGCGAACGGTTCGGGAGCGTAACCGAGTTCTTTGAGACTGACCTGATACGTCACCTTTCGGGTCGTTTCGACGACCTGACCACGACACTTCAGCCCGCTGTCAACGCCGGGAACCGGCTCGCACCAGGTCTCCCCTTCGGCGCCGATCCAACCCATCCGCAGCAGGTAAATCCGCAGTGTGTGCATGCAGCACTCGTACATCAGGGTGCCCGGCATCACCCGATCATCGACAAAGTGGCAGGTCAAAAACCAATCCTCGGGGCTGATGTCCATTTCGGCGATAATCTGTCCGATCCCGTAACGACCACCGGTCGGATTCAGCTCGACCACCCGGTCGACCAGTTTCAGATGACCGCCCGGCAGCGTGTAGGGCCGGAGAGGGCCCAGATCGGCGAAACGCTCGCCGAAACAGGCCGCCAGATCCCCGGCATACAGCGCCGCAATCTGCCTCTCGTCGTAACGCTCAACCGCCAGCGGTACCAGTTCGCGCCAATCTTCGGGCCGTTTTCCGGGCTGCGGCAGCAGATCCAGCCGGGTATGCACGATCCCCTGCCCGGCCGCCAGCTCCTCGGCGGTAAAGAAACCGGCACAGCCGTTCTTCATCGACAGCAGCGGTTCGCCGTTGACCGTCCCCTCGAAATTAAACCGGAACAGGTAGGTCTGCCCCTGGCGGAAGAAGCTTTCGATTTTGATATCGTAGCGAATCGTTTCACCGACCACCGGCAGGCCGCGATGGAAGGTCACCACGGCGTCGAGCAAACGATAGACCGCCTTCCCCTGAGCGATAAAATCGATCCCCAGGTAGCCGGAAAGAAACAAGTCGGCCTGCCCGGCTTCAACCGCGATACAGGTCGGAACCCGCCCACCATCCAGGTACCAGCGATCAGCGGTGACATCATGTTCAGTGATTACTCGGCCGCTGGTCATGGAGCGCGGCTCACCTTCGACAGAAAGAATCCGGTCGAGCATCAGCGGTTCATCCGGCAGCCGGACCCGGGTCGGATAATTATCAACCTCAGCAAACTCCGGTCCGAGCATTCTGGCGATCGAACCGATGGCAAACTCCATGCACA
Source organism: Deltaproteobacteria bacterium (assembly GCA_013152145.1). Classification (GTDB taxonomy): domain Bacteria; phylum Desulfobacterota; class Desulfuromonadia; order Desulfuromonadales; family Geopsychrobacteraceae; genus Malonomonas. Next base: position 1,284 of record JAADGW010000247.1, on the reverse strand, counting down.
TCGCGCGATCAAATGCCACCGGCGGCGACGGCGGCGCTGCCATGGCGGTAACCGGACGGGCACCCGGGTTCGGGGTAGCCGGTGTCACCGCCGCCGGAAGCAGGTTGCCGGGGATAACGTCTCCGTTGGCCACCAGTTGTTGCAGCAGACTTGTCTGCAGGGTGATATTTTCCGTCAGCGCCTGTTCCATGGTTCGAGAAAAACTCAGGTAAGATTCATGGGTTCTGGCGTTGAGCAGGGTCGCATCCGCTAGTTGTTGCAGCAACGGATCGGACAAATCCAGCGCGGCTGATGCTGCAGCCGGTTCCGGCGGAGGGGTAACGGCGGTTTCCACAGCGGCAGGCGGTGCCGCAACTGCCGGCGCGGTCAGCGCTTGCTGCGGAAGAGCCGGGGTGAACGGCTGGCCGCCGATCACTGTATCAATCTGCGGTTTACTTTCAACCGGTGCTGCCGAGGTTTCAGCATATAAAGCGGTCAAATCGACGGGTAACCGCTCTGCCAGCGATTGGGCCAGCAGCCGCAGAATCATCGAAGTGGCATCCTGATTGGCCGTACAGGTAGAACGGACCATGTGCGGACGATCCGAAAGGATGCTGCTGATCATCCGGCCGCAGGAATTTCCCGGGCCGGTTTCAATGAAGATCCGCACCCCGTCGGCATAAGCCTGCTCGATAACCCGGGGGTAATCAATGGTCTCCAGTGCCTGTTCGAGGATGACATCCGCGCAGCTGTCCGTATCCGGCTGATATTTCCCACCGCGCGCACAGCTGTAAAAATCGATTCCGGCCGGCGGGCTGGTCTCGAACCGGTGCAGGGCACGATACGCCTCAGCGACCGGTCCGGTGACCTCACAGTGGACTGTCGTGACCCCTTTTAACGGGATGAAGTGACAGCCGAGCTCCTGCACCAGTTGTGCGATCTGCCGCCGGTCGCCGCCGACCACCGATTCGCGGTTGGTGTTGATAATCAACAGGTAGGCGCGTTGTTTGCCGGACAGCTGCTTGCGTACCTCCGCAGCCGGGGCATCAACGATCCCCAGGGTCCAGTCAACTTTCTGCTTGGCCGATAAACCCCAGAGCTGCCTGGCCGCTTTGCAGGCACCGGCCAGATCCTCGGTAAACAGGGTCGATGCTCGCAGCCGGCGCAACATACCGTCACGATCGCGCCAGCTGCCAGAAGCAAACAGCCCGGAAGATTCGCCCAGGCTGTAACCGCTGATTGCCTGCGGTTCGATACCGAAGCTCCGGACCAGATCACTGATCGCCGTACACAGGGCGACATGAG
>JAADGW010000099.1 GCA_013152145.1 Deltaproteobacteria bacterium | reverse complement strand
TGGGTTCACATTTTCAGCTGAGTATACTGCGGAGCTGAGCGAGTATTTTTCACCGTCCCGCGACCGGTAACGGCGGTCGGTCCAGCTGTCGAAAAGACCGTTCTGTACCGTTTTTCCCACTCATCCTGCGACAGATGTGGACGGAAAACAGTCCCATCGCAGCTCCCCATCTGCTATGCTGACGGGCATGATTTTTCGGCAACTTCGATATCCGGTTTTATTGTTCCTGCTGGTTTCGCTCGGCGCGTGTAGCGGCATAACTCGACGGTCCGCGTCTTTGCGCGGACAGGAGCCGATTGCCGACTCATCGGCAGGCACTGCTGCCCTGCAAAAGATGGGTTATTCCATACAGGAGCCTTCAGCAAATTGAGCAACGCCGTGCGACTGGTGGCGGCGCTTCAAGCGCGCGGCATTGATGCTTACCATTTTCGACACAAATCGGGCCTGTTCAAGGTCCGTTTCGGCAACTACCAACAGTACACCGCCGCTCGCAGTGAAGCAGAACAGCTGCAATGGCAGGGCCTGATCAACGAATTTTTCATCGTTATTCCCGAAGACTATACCGCGGCCCGGATTGCCCGGAGCGGCAAAGGCGATTTACGCAGCGAGCTGGTAAAAACCGCCAGACAGTTTCTCGGCGTTCCGTATCGCTGGGGCGGCGAAGACCGCAGAAATGGTTTCGACTGCAGCGGTCTGACGATGGTCAGCTATCGCCTCAACGGGCTCAACCTGCCGCGCAACTCGCGCATGCAGTTCAAAGTCGGGCATTACGTGGCCAAACGGAACCTGCAAAAAGGCGACCTGGTCTTTTTTGCCACCAAAGGCGGCACACGGGTGACCCACGTCGGCATATATATCGGTGGCGGCAAGTTTATCCATGCTCCGCGGACCGGCAAAACCGTGCGCATCGCCAGCCTGTCGAGCCGTTTTTTTAAAAAAACCTATGTTGGCGGACGAGCTTACCTGTGAGGGTGGCCGGCTTATGCAGAAAACGCTGATTATTCTGGGGGTCATCCTGCTCCTGGGCGGGTTGCTCTGGCCCTGGCTGGGCAAGCTTCCGTTCGGTCGTCTGCCGGGGGATATTGTGATCGACAAGCCCGGCTTCAAGCTGTTTTTCCCGATCACCAGCATGCTGCTGGTCAGCGGATTGATTTCGCTGATCCTGTGGTTCTTGCGCAAATAAGGATTTACAATTATGTGCCGAAGTGAAAAAGCGATTACCGACAAGGCCGGTCTCGAACAGATTCTGTGGCAGGGGCGGGTTTGCCAGCTGGCAATTCCTGATCTGCCGACCCCCTATCTGGTGCCGCTCAACTATGGTTATCGGGATGAGGTACTCTATTTTCATTCGGCAGCCGAGGGTTACAAGATCGAGCTGCTGCGGCGCAACCCGACGGTCAGCTTTTCGGTGGTCATCGATCTGGGAATTGTCGAAGCGGAACGGGCCTGCAACTGGGGGGCACACTTCCGTAGTGTGCTGGGTCGCGGGCGGATTGAGTTTATCAGCGAGCCGGAGCAGAAGCAGACCGCGTTGAAACTGTTGATGACGCAGTACAGCGACGCTGAATTTGATTTTCCCGCAGAAGCGGTTGCCGGAACGACGATCTTCAAACTGATCATTGAACAGATGACCGGCAAACAGTCGCACATCTGAAGCCGATGTTGAACTCTTTAAAATCGGCACTTCTGACCCTCTTTTATGATGCCCTGCGGACCAGCGGCGAACTGTTCAAAATTATCATCCCGATCAGTATTGCGACCCGCTTTCTGCAACAATGGGGAGTGGTCGATCAGCTCGGCATGCTGCTCGCCCCGGTGATGAAACTGGTCGGCCTGCCGGGAGAGATCGGCTTGGTCTGGGCGACCGCGATGCTCACCAATCTTTATGGTGGTATGGTGGTGTTCGCCTCGCTGGCCCCCGGTCTGGACCTGACGGTGGCCCAGGTGACGGTCCTGACCACCCTGATGCTGGTCGCCCATGGGCTGCCGGTGGAGTTGCGTATCGCCCAGAAGGCCGGCACCCGGTTCCGGGCCATGGTGCTGATCCGGGTCGGCGGAGCGCTGCTGCTCGGCTGGCTGCTGAATTTTGCCTATCAATTTACGGGGACGTTGCAGCAGGCCAACCGGGCGTTGTGGAATCCGCCGCTGGTCGATCCGGCCTGGAGCGGCTGGCTGGTGGCCGAGCTGCGCAATATGCTGTCAATTTTCCTGATTATCCTCAGCTTGATGGCGCTGCTGCAACTGTTGAACAAATTGGGCATCAGCGACCTGATGAGCAAGTTGCTCGAACCGGTGCTGGCGCTACTCGGTATGGGGCGCGAAGCGGCACCGATCACTATTATCGGTATGACTCTCGGTCTCAGTTACGGCGGTGGTCTGATTATCCAAGAGGCTCAGGCCGGAGCCTTGAGTAAAAAAGATATTTTCGCTTCTATCGCCCTGATGGGTCTTTGTCACGGTTTGATCGAAGATACGCTGCTGATGATGCTGCTCGGCGGTCATATCTCCGGTATCTTCTGGGGCCGCCTGATCTTCTCGCTGCTGGCGATCTTCCTGCTCGGCAAGCTGATCAAGCAACTGCCGCCGGCGGTTTTCGAACGCTACCTGGTACGGCCGACTCTGGCCAACAATTCGGCGGAAGAGGGGGTGCGCTGTTGCTGATCGTGTTGACGATGCAGGTGAAAGAGAGTTCTCTGCCGGGAGCGGCATGCCGGGAGCGGCAAAGAGGCTGTCAACGCTGGGACGAAGAGTGGTATGTTTCAAGTCCAAACCCTTATTTTGATGGAACTATTCACCCCGCGACCATCCATCGCGGTGCTAGAATAGTTACATTTTGACACGACAAACGTAAGAGCCCTTCTCATCGACTGAGTTGGCCCGATTTCATGGAGCACGATTACCTCGAAAAACTCAAGCAGACCCACCCTACCCTGCGATTACTGGCGGCCGATAACGCGCCGCTGATCATCAGTTTTCTTTTCCGCGTTTTTATTCAGCCCAATCAGCGTTCGCTGCCGCAGGGGGACCTTGTCACCCGCCTGGACGATTATCTTTTCCACTTGAGCGAGATCCATGGTGAAGCGAAA
>JAADGW010000030.1 GCA_013152145.1 Deltaproteobacteria bacterium | reverse complement strand
ATATATAAAAATTATTTTAGATGTTTGAAACAGAGAAATTGTTTTCTTAAAGAGAAAGTAAGTTTAAAAGATTGTTGGAAAGATCAATTAATAAAATATGGTTCAGAAATAATAAAGGAACGTATAAAATATATAGAAAAAATAAACAATTTTTTCAGCAACTCTTTTTTTGAAAATTTGAATTCAGAGAAATACTTTATTTCTTATTCTAAAATTTATAATAATAGTAACTCTATTGAAAATATATTAAGAGAGGATTTTTCTCGAAAATTTGGTCGCGAACGTATGCTCGGGTATACGCTGGTTGGTCCCCACAAAGATGACATCCAGTTTTACATCAATGATCATCCCGCAGAAAAATTTGCTTCGCAGGGGCAGAAAAGATCATTAATTATTTCATTCAAAATGGCACAGATTCTTGACTATAAATCTGTACAGGGTCATTATCCTGTGTTGATTTTAGATGATATGACCAGCGAGCTTGACATCCACAGAAAAAATGTCCTCCTCGGGAGTCTTCTGGAAAATTCTGGTCAAGTTTTTATCACTTCGACAGATTTCAAACAGAGCAGTAATTCTGACCAAAGTAGAGTTTTTACGGTCAATAATGGTGAAATAAGCGTAGTTGAGTGACGCATGAGGAGCAGTATGGCCGAAGAAAAAAAATATGGTGCGGAGAGTATTCAGGTTCTGGAAGGACTTGAAGCGGTTCGTAAACGCCCGGCGATGTATATCGGTTCGACCTCGGTGAATGGTCTTCATCATCTGGTCTATGAGGTTGTAGATAACTCGATAGATGAGGCCCTGGCTAAATATTGTGACAATATTGTCGTCACAATTCATGATGATAATTCGGTTACGGTTCAAGATAACGGCCGGGGTATACCGGTTGATATGCATACGGCACAAAATAAATCCGCCGCTGAAGTTGTCATGACCGTGCTGCACGCCGGGGGTAAGTTTGATGATGACGGCGAAGGTGCTTATAAGGTCTCCGGTGGTTTACACGGTGTCGGCGTTTCGGTCGTCAATGCCCTGTCAAGCCGGCTCGACCTGGAAATTCGGCGTGATGGAAAAATCTATCGGCAGAGCTATGAGCGGGGGATCCCCATTGCCCCCTTGATGGCTGATGGTGAAACGATCAAGCGTGGCACCAAGATTACCTTCTGGCCTGATCCCGAAATATTCGATAGCACAGACTTTTCTTTTGATACCCTCTCGCAGCGATTACGGGAACTCGCCTTCCTCAACGCCGGAGTCAAAATAACGATTAACGATGACCGTACCGAAAAGTGTCATAATTTTATTTATGAGGGCGGTATCTGTTCCTTTGTTGAGTACTTGAACCGGGCTAAAAGTGCCATACACAGTGAACCTATCTACTTTCACGGGGTTAAAGAAGGCGTCGAAATTGAAATAGCTATTCAATACAACGATGGCTACGACGAAAAGATTTTTTCTTTTGCCAACAATATCAATACTCACGAAGGCGGCACCCATATGAGCGGTTTCAGGGGAGCCCTGACACGGACCATGAACGCCTATGCCGCCGCCAATAACCTGCTGAAAAATGTCAAGGTTTCGATTTCCGGGGATGATCTGCGTGAAGGGATTGCCGCTGTCATCTCGGTGAAATTGTCTGATCCACAGTTTGAGGGACAAACCAAAACCAAGCTCGGCGCAACTCGGAAATAAAGGGTTACGTCGAGACGATGATGAACGAAAAGCTGGCAACCTTCCTCGAAGAAAATCCCCGGGTGGCCAAAAAAATCCTGGAGAAAGGGATTGAGGCGGCCCGTGCTCGGGAAGCGGCCCGCAAGGCCCGTGATCTGACCCGGCGTAAAGGGGCGTTGGAAGGTCTGTCGCTGCCGGGAAAACTGGCCGATTGTCAGGAAAAGGATCCGGCGCTGTGTGAAATCTACCTGGTCGAGGGCGATTCCGCCGGCGGTAGTGCCAAGCAGGGGCGTGATCGCCGCTATCAGGCAATCCTGCCGCTCAAAGGAAAAATTCTCAATGTTGAGAAGGCGCGTTTCGACAAGTTACTGACCTCAAATGAGATTCGCACCCTGATCACCGCGATGGGAACCAGTATCGGCAAGGAGGATTTTGACATCTCCAAGCTGCGCTATCACCGGATCATCATCATGACCGATGCCGACGTCGACGGTTCACACATCCGGACCCTGCTGCTGACCTTTTTCTTTCGCCAGATGCCGGAGATTGTCGAACGCGGTCACCTTTATATTGCCCAACCGCCGCTTTATAAGGTTAAGCGGGGGAAGAAAGAAATCTATCTCAAGGATGACGAGGCCCTGCTCGATTACCTGCTCGATACTGGAACCGACGGGATAACCCTGAGCATGGACGAGGGGAAAAAAATTCTGCGCGGCAAGCAGATTATCCCGACCTTGCGCAATATCATCGAGTTCAATAAATATTTCGACAAGATTGTCAACCGCGGGGTACCGAGCGAGGTTCTACGGATGTTTTTGCGCGGCAAAGTGCGTAATGGTTTTGCTGACAAAGCCAACCTTGAGCCGCTGGCGGAACGTCTGCGTGAAATTGAACCGCAAGTTAAATTCACGGTTATGGCTGATCCTGATCGGATTCTGGTCAGTTATGGGAACCTGCACGCGCGGATTGATCGACATATTGTTGAAATTCTCTCTTCTCACGAATATAAGCTGCTGCTGCAGTCGTTCAAGCAGGTTGAGGAGATTTGTCTGAACGGTCCCGCCCTGCTGCTCGAAGAAGGGAAGAAGGATCTGTTGGTCGAAGATCGCAAGGATCTGATGGAGACTTTTCTGACCCGCGCTAAAAAAGGTCAGTATATCCAGAGATATAAAGGACTTGGTGAAATGAACCCGTGAACCCGGATCAATTGTGGGAAACCACCATGGATGCGGAAAAACGGGTGCTGCTGCAGGTGACCATTGAGGATGCGGTACGGGCGGATGAGATATTCACTGTGCTGATGGGCGATCAGGTCGAACCGCGGCGCGAATTTATCGAACAGAATGCCCTCAATGTTGCCAACCTCGATGTGTAACTATTCTGCAGCGCGATGGATGGCCTCGGGGTGCCCACTTCAAGGCCATCTGGCTGAATAGTTACCTCGATGTTTAGATAAATTAATCCCGCTTCCGAAAAAAAGGAAGTTCCGGAGGATATAGATGCTGATAGAAGAGAACAAAGTCACAGTCAACATTGTCGATGAAATGCGCAAATCCTACATGGATTATGCGATGAGTGTTATCGTCGGACGAGCCCTGCCGGACGTTCGCGACGGCCTTAAGCCGGTCCATCGGCGGATTCTGTTCGCCATGCACGACCTCGGCAATGATTATAACAAGCCGTACAAAAAATCAGCCCGGGTGGTCGGCGATGTCATCGGTAAATATCACCCGCACGGTGACACCGCTGTTTATGACACCATCGTTCGCATGGCACAGGATTTTTCCATGCGTCACCCGTTGGTTGACGGCCAGGGAAACTTCGGTTCGGTCGACGGTGATTCTGCCGCCGCGATGCGTTACACCGAAATCCGCATGGACAGGCTCTCCCACGAACTGCTTGCCGACCTCGAAAAAGAAACCGTCGATTTTGGGCCCAACTACGATGATTCTCTGGAAGAACCGCTGGTTCTGCCCTGTAAATTTCCCAACCTGCTGGTCAACGGCTCAGAGGGGATCGCCGTCGGTATGGCGACCAAGATTCCGCCGCATAACCTCGGTGAAGTCATTGATGGTCTGGTGGCGCTGATCGACGACCCGCGCTTGAGCATCGAAACGCTGCTCGAAAAAATTCCCGGGCCCGACTTTCCCACCGCCGGTTTTATTAACGGCAAAGAGGGGATTCATGAAGCCTACACAACCGGCCGCGGCGTCATTCAGATGCGCGCCCGGGCTCTGGTCGAGGTCGACCGCCGCAGCGGTCGCGAAGCCATCATCGTCACCGAACTTCCTTATCAGGTCAACAAGGCCCGATTGATTGAAAAGATCGCCGAGCTGGTAAAAAACAAGAGGATCGAGGGCATTTCAGACCTGCGTGATGAATCGGACCGCGACGGCATGCGCATCGCCATCGAGTTGAAGCGGGATATGGTGCCCGGGGTCATTCTCAACCAGCTCTACAAGATGACCGCGATGCAATCCTCCTTCGGCATCATCATGCTGGCGATCGTCTCCGGGCAGCCGAAAGTTCTGGCTCTGCGTGAGGTGCTCGATTCTTTTATCGATCACCGGCGTGAGATCGTCACCCGCCGCTGTATCTTTGAGCTGAAAAAGGCCGAAGCCCGTGCACACATCCTGCAGGGGTTGAAGCGGGCGCTGGAAAACCTCGATGAAGTGATTCAGATTATCAAGACCAGTGCCAACTCGGCCGAGGCGAAACAACGACTGGTGGAGCGCTTCTCCTTCTCCGAAATTCAGGCCCAGGCGATCCTCGACATGCGCCTGCACCGTTTGACCGGTCTCGAGCAGAACAAGATTATTGAAGAACTGGCGCAGATTATGGTGCAGATCACGCGCCTCAAAGAGATTCTCGCCAGTGAGGTCGAAATCCTCAAGATCATCAAGACCGAGCTGCTTGAGATTAAAGAGAAGTTCGCCAACCCGCGCCGCACCGAAATCATCGACCGCACCGCCGACCTGACTCTCGAGGATATGATCGTCGAGGAAGATATGGTGGTGACCGTTTCCCACGGCGGTTATGTCAAGCGCAACGCGGTCTCCTTGTACCGTGCCCAACGACGCGGCGGCAAAGGCAAGACCGGGATGCGGCCGAAGGATGAGGATTTTGTCGAGAACCTGTTTATCGCCTCGACCCATTCCTATGTGCTGATCTTTACCACCCTGGGTAAGGTCTACTGGCTCAAGGTGCATGAGATTCCGCAGGGCGGTCGTGCCTCGCGCGGCAAAGCGATCGTCAACCTGCTCAGCCTGGCCCCGGAAGAGAAGGTCACGACCATTCTGCCGGTTAAGGAATTTGAAGAGGATAAGTACATCGTTACCGCGACGGCTCGTGGGATTATCAAAAAAACCGCCCTGATGTCTTATTCCAATCCACGTGCCGGCGGCATTATCGCTCTGACCATTGATGCGGATGATTGTCTGATCGAAGCACGTCTGACCGACGGTAAGCGGGACCTGATTCTGGCCAGCCGCAACGGTAAATCGATCCGCTTTCCGGAGTCCAATGTCCGCTCGATGGGTCGACCGGCCCGCGGGGTACGGGGCATGACTCTGGATGATGATGATGAGGTGATCGGCCTGCAGTCAGTCACCGATAATACGGCCCTGGCATTAGTGACCATCACCGAAAATGGCTACGGTAAGCGGACCGATATCGGCGAATACCGGGTCCAGAGTCGTGGCGGCAAGGGGATCATCACGATCAAAACCAATGAGCGCAACGGCAAGGTGGTCGCCATCAAGTTGGTTGAAGAAGATTCGGACCTGATGTTTATTACCGATCGCGGCAAGCTGTTGCGGACCCGGGTCGGTAACATCCGTTCCATCGGGCGTAATACCCAGGGTGTCAGAATGATGGTTCTCGAAGAGGGTGAGTTGATCGTGTCGGTTGCCAAACTGGCGGAGAAGGAAGAGGCCGATGAATCTGCGCCGGCTGAAGAAACAATTGAAGCGGCAGGAAAAAAAGGCGAGGAAGAATAAACCCCGCCGCTGGATCTGGCTGGTTTTTTTACTCCCGGTGCTGGTGGTCGCGCTGTTGCCGGTTTATAATCAGCGACAGTTGGATGCTCCGCAGCGGCTTTACAACCAGGCGGTCAAGTTGGAGAGTCTGGGAAAGGTTGAAGCGGCGCAACAGCTCTACATGCAGTTGTATCAGGATTATCCCCGCTCCGGGCTGGCCGCACAATCGCTACTGCAAAGTGGTAAAATCTGGCAGTATGATCGCCGGCGCAGGCGCTGCTCGCTTATCTCCAGCTGGAGCATGATTTTCCCGATCATCCGCTGGTCCGGACTGCGCAGCTGGCAGCGGCCCGGATTGTCAAGTATTCGCTCCGGGATTATTTCCGGGCCATCAGCTTTTATCAACGGCTGCGTGAACAGCCCGGCGGTGATCAGGATCAGTACCTTTATGAAATCGCTGACTGCTATTTTCGTCTCGACAACTACACGCAGGCCAGAATTGAGCTGGACACCCTGCTTGAGAAGTTCCCGCAGAGTCCGTTGTTGCCCGATGTGTTATATCGCCGCGGCGGTTTATTGCTGCTGGAAAACCGTTTGTCTGCTGCCCGGGAGGATTGGCAGCGCTTGATCGAGCAGTTTCCCGACAGCAGCTACAGTCTTCAGGCGCGTTTTAATCTGGCAAAAATGCTGGAAGAGGATGACCGGTTGCTGGAAGCTCTGGACCTTTACCGGCAACTGGAAGGTTATCCCCGCCCCGCCCTGTTGCAGGAAAAGATCAAGCATTTGAAAAAACGGATTGCAGAGAAAAAAAAGGCAATTTGATGCAGAGAACCACGCAGAAAAAATTTGCCGTTATCGGTGCCGGCAGCTGGGGAACCACCCTGGCGAATCTGCTGGCTGAAAAAGGTTTCCCGGTCACCCTCTGGGTTTATGAAGCCGAGCTGGCTGAACGGATGCAGCAGACCGGTGTTAACGAAACCTACCTGCCCGGTTTTACCCTGTCGGACCGACTGACCTTTACCTCTGATCTGCAACCGGCGGTCAGCGATAAACAGCTGCTGCTGTTCGTCTCCCCCTCCCAGGTTACCCGTCAGGTTCTGCAACTGGCGCTGCCATATATCAATCCGCAGGCGCTGATTGTCTGCGCCTCCAAGGGGATTGAAAATGACAGCTTGATGCTGATGTCGCAGGTTTTTGAGGAAATACTGCCGGAAGCATCGCACCGGCGGCTCGGGTTTCTCTCCGGACCCTCCTTTGCGAAGGAGGTTTTACGGGGGATGCCGACCGCCGTGGTCGCTGCGGCCCGTACCCTGAGCTGCGCCGAAGAGATTCAGGAGATCTTCAGCAGCGACTGTTTTCGTGTCTACACCCACGACGATATCATCGGTGTTGAGTTGGGCGGGGCGATGAAAAATGTCATTGCTCTGGCGGCCGGGGTTTCCGACGGTCTCGGTTTCGGTCATAATACCCGTGCCGCCCTGATTACCCGCGGTCTGGCAGAGATGACCCGTATGGGCCTCAAGCTGGGCGGTGTTGCCGAAACCTTTGCCGGGCTTGCCGGGATGGGCGATCTTGTGCTGACCTGCACCGGAGATCTGTCGCGCAACCGGACCGTCGGTATCGAGCTGGGTAAAGGGCGCAAGCTGAACGAGATTCTTGACGGCATGCAGATGGTTGCCGAAGGGGTTCAGACGACCCTCTCTGCCTATCAATTGGCGAAAAAGATCGGCGTAGAAGTGCCGATCATTGAACAGATGTACCAGATTCTTTATCAACACAAAGACCCCAGGCAGGCGGTCAGCGACCTGATGTTACGTGACCTGAAGGCAGAAGCGGTTCGCTGCTGATCGCCGGGGTGCAACAGGTTAGAAGGAGAACCCGTATGAAACCGACCCTTTTCGTTGTCATTCTGCTGCTTTTCAGTTTCTCGATCGCCTGTGCCGGGACACGGGTGGAAATGAAAACCAGTATGGGGACGATCACGCTGGAACTGAATGATGAGCAGGCTCCCGTTACGGTGAAGAATTTTCTCAATTATGTGGATCATAAGTTTTACGATGGAACGATTTTTCATCGGGTGATCCGCAATTTCATGATTCAGGGGGGTGGCTTTGATCGGACGGCGAAGCGCAAGCCGGTTGGGGCAGCGATCAAAAATGAAGCGGACAACGGGCTGTCGAACAACAAGGGAACCATCGCCATGGCCCGGACCGGTGTTGTCGACAGTGCCACCAGCCAGTTTTTTATCAACCTGAAAGATAACAACTTTCTCAATCATCGCGGGCAGACCGGCAATACCTACGGTTATACTGTTTTTGGCCGGGTCGTTGGGGGGATGGATGTTGTCGAAAAAATCGGCACGACCCGGACGATCAGCAAAAATCAACTGTTCAGAGCTTACCCGGAACCGCAGGTGATTATCGAGTCTGTACGCCGGGTCGAATAAATTATACCCGTCAGCACTGAATTAAGGGGCTGAGGAGCCGGTTCGTTCCTCTTTTTCAGCGGCTGATTCACAGGCGCTTTTTGCCACCGAAATAACCTTCGATAGCTTAGGCCTGAAAGGGAGAGGGATGGCAACCTTCCGGATCATGAGTTATCACGTCAACGGCTTCCGCACGGCTGCCGGAGAGGTCAATCCCGGGCTCAGCGCACGGGTTATCTGTTCGCAGCAGCCGGACCTGGTCATGCTGCAACAGCTCGGCGCACCGCTTGTCGCCGGAACCTTGCAGGATTTTTCCGAACAGGTGGGGTTGGTTGCCTATGGTCCGGATGAAGGGGGTGCCTGTATTTTTCTGTCCCGCTATCCGCTGCATAATCTTCAGGACGTCTCTCTCGGTTATGGTGGTCGCTGTCTTCGCGCCGACCTTGATCTCGATAATGAAAGAGTCCACCTGTTCAACCTTTGCCTCTCCTTTGACCCCTGGCAACGCCGTGATCAGATCAGGGTGTTGTTGAGCGATCAATTGTTGCACCAACCCTCTCTGTCCTGCGCAACGATTGTCTGTGGTGATTTTACTCTGCCGCTGTGGGGTTCCGGGCAAATTCGTATCAGTGAACAGCTGCGCCGGGCCAGATTTCCGCTCTGGCGGGCGAACTATCCGAGCAACTTTCCCCTTTGGGGCCGTGACCGGATCTATTTTCGAGGACCGATCAGGGCCTTGGCCGGTTCCGTCCTGGCGACCTCAGAGGCCCGCAATGCCTCTCCGCACTTACCGTTGGTTTTGACCGTAGAGTCCGCCGAGAACAGAACATTTCTGAAACTTAAAGGCTCCGTGAGACTCCGCAAACAACCAGACCCGGTCTGTGGATAACCCTGTTGATGCTGTGGACAACCAACCCCCCTCCCGTCGAACCCTGCTGCAAATGAAAAAATCAAACCGGGTGATCAGCCTTTACCGGCAATTGGAGCAGGCCTATCCAGAGGCCGCTTGCGGACTCAATTATCAGAACGCCTGGCAGCTGCTGGTCGCAACGATTCTCTCTGCGCAATGTACCGATAAGCGTGTCAACCTGGTAACGGAGGTTCTGTTTCAGGTGTTGCCGGACCCGCAGCGGATGGCCGCCGCCGGTCAACAACAGGTAGAAGAGCTGATCCACTCCACCGGTTTTTTCCGCAACAAAGCCAAAAACCTGATTCTTTGTGCCCAACAGCTGCTCAGCCGTCATCAGGGAGAAGTGCCGGCAACCCTTGAATCGTTGGTTGCCTTGGCCGGTGTCGGGCGGAAAACCGCAAACGTTGTCCTGGGAAATGCCTACCAGATTCCGGGGATGGTGGTCGACACCCACGTCAAACGGCTCGCGCGCCGTTTCGGCTGGAGCAAATCAGAGAACCCGGTGCAGATTGAAAGAGAACTGGCGGAACTGTTGCCGACTGATGTCTGGACCCGGGCTGGACATATCCTGATCGCCCATGGTCGAGCCTGCTGCAAAGCCCCGACACCGATCTGCAGTCAATGCCCAATTATTGAGCTCTGCCCGCGGATCGGCGTTGATCGTTGCCGATAAATTAGAAAAAACATAAGAAGGCTGGATATTTTTCATTTTTTGTTATAAAGTTATAATGTTGAAACGGGAGGAACCCCTATCTGAGCAAAAAACAAGTGCTTATCGGCACTCAGATTAATAAGTGGCGGGATTTCCAATGATAGAATCAGGCCGGCAATTCGGGTTATATGTCATCAAACAGGTCTTTGAGGTCGGGGATGAGTTTACCTTGTGTTGTGCGGAAGATCCCTTTTTTAACCGCGAAGTGACCCTGAAAATTTACCCTGAAGAGCAGTTTACCCACGGGGACCAGCTTGAGCAGTTTGAAGCTCTGCTCGAAAAACTGTCGGTCCTGGACCACCCATCCATTGCACCGATCTACGATTCCGGTCTCGAAGAAGGCTATATTTATTACACCTCGGCCAGCTATGGTGAAGAAAACCTGGCCCGGCGGCTGGCTGTAGCTCTGCCGGAAAAACAGGCCCTGCAGATTATTGTTGAGCTGACACAGGCCCTCGATTTTGCCTTTTCTCGGGGTCTTGGACAGGGAAAGTTAAGGGCTGACAAGATCTTTTTTGAGACCGATGGGCGGGCCGTTCTGGTCGATTTCGGTATAGAGTTCGGTCTCAGCCGGATTACCGTTGCAGGTCATGACTCCGCCTCTGGCAAAGAGCGGCGGGAGCTTTTCGGGAGTGTCGCCGAGAGTCTGCGGAGTCTCGGTGAACTGCTGTTGCAGATGTTACTCGGTCCCGACGGCAACGGTGATGGGCGGATCGATGAGCAGCTTGGCCGGATCGATACGGTAGAGATTCGTCGATTGGTCGGGCGTCTCCTGTTACCGGAAGAGTTGCGTTTTTCCTCGTTTACAGAGGTTCTGGAAGAGCTGGGCAGTTTTGATGCGGTTGCCGAACCGTTACGGGTAAAAACTGCGGCCGGAGCTCTTGATGAGCATGTCGCCGATCCTTCGGCGGCGGCGGACACCCGGATTGACAAACAGGCCGACAGGATGGTTGCCGAAGTCCGTCGTCTGGTTGCTGAGAAGAATGGTCTGCAGCAGTCGCTTGATAACGCTCTGTATGAGCGCAAGGTTGCCGCCAATCAGCAGGCCGAAAGAGAACGTCTGTTGGTGCAGGCCAGGCGGGAGATAATAACGACCAGAGAAGAAGCCGATGTTGCCTGGGAACTGGTGGCCGGGCAGAAATATGATCGTTGGCGGCCGCTGAGCTGGGCGGTTGGCGGCTTTGTTCTCGGATTTTTAATTTCTGGAAGTTACGGTTATTACTACAGTGAACAGACACGCAATGAGTTGCTTGCCAAATTGCAGGCAAACGAGGAACTGATCAAGACCGCGACGTGGCGACCGGCAGAGCCGGTGTCCAATCAGAGCCCGGCAGTTGTCGCGGTGCAGCCGGGTGAGAAAACAGCCGTCGCAGCGCTGCCCTCGTCGGCGAACGACGTTGAAACGACGGAAAGTCAGGCCGTGGAACGGGTGCCGGAAGCAGCGGCCGAAGTGAAGACGCAGCAGGTTGAGGCGACTTTACTTCAGCCGGAGGCAGAAGATCCCAAACTCTGGTGGCCGGGCGGTAATGAATTTTCCGTTGCCGCCGCCATTCCGATTGAGCAGATCAAGGCAGCCCTCGGAATAGAGACAAAAAAGGTTCAGGGAGACCTGTCCGAGACGGTGCGTCGCGAGATCCTGACCACGGTACAGCACTGGGCGGAATCCTGGGCGAGACAGGACCTTTCCGACTATTTCTCTTTCTACAGTGAACGTTACCGTCCGGAACTGGGGCGCAGCCGGCAGGAGTGGCAGAATATGCGGCGCTCGCGAGTCACCCGTCCGCAATGGATTAAGCTGAATATCGATGATATTCGGGTTCGTAAGCTGGGAGAGGATCGGATTCAGGTAAAAATGAAGCAGCGTTACCGTTCCGATTATTATCAGGACAAGATCCTTAAGTCGATTAACCTGATCAAGGAAGACGGTCGATGGCGGATCCTTACGGAACGTTCCCTGGGGATGATCGACACTCCTGATATTGTCGGTGGTTGATAAACAACAAAAAAGCTCCACGGTCAAACCGTGGAGCTTTTTTGTGGGTAACCCTCTTAAGATAATCAAACCGATCACAATAAAACCTGATCGGGAGAATCAAGCCCGATTAAACTTTAACGACGTTGGAAGATTGAGGACCCTTCTCTCCCTGGGTCACATCAAAACTGACCCGATCGCCCTCAGCCAGAGATTTAAAACCTTCTGATTGGATTGCTGAAAAATGGACAAAAACATCCGGACCATTTTCCTGCTCGATGAAACCGAAACCTTTTGAATCATTGAACCACTTAACAGTACCTTCAGCCATGCTTCCACTCCTTACTTTACGAGGGCAACCAACATACGATTATTCGCTTCTAACACAGGGAAAGATGAAAAACAACGGGATTGTTTTAATGATAATAGCGGTTAACATCAATAAGCAGCAGCCGAATAAAGAAAAAGAACCATTAACCTCTGACGTTTTCCCGACACAATAGTAACGTAAAAAATATAAAAGTACAGATCACATGAGAAAGATTGTTGCCGTGCCACTCTTTTTGCTTCTGAGCGATTAAATAATTGTCAGCCTTTTGTCAGAAGGAAAAGGCAGGCTAGAATATAAACGGTTCAGCACCGTTCACCCGGATATTGCCTTTTCCCCGCGAGACATCGAGGAGTGTGACTGATGAAAATGGACAGCTTCCAAAGTACTCGGAGCCTGCAGCTTGCCGGACAGTCATATACGTACAGCAGTCTGGCTGCGGCGGCCAAAAGTGGCTTGGGGGATCTCTCCCGATTGCCGTTCACGATCAGAATATTGCTGGAGAACCTGCTGCGCAGTGAGGATGGCGAGTCGGTCTGTCGTGCCGATATCGAAGCGCTCGCCGGTTGGCAGCCGGTCCAGCAACAGCAGAGTGAAATTGCTTTCAGCCCGGCCCGGGTCCTGATGCAGGATTTTACCGGGGTTCCGGCAATCGTCGATCTGGCGGCGATGCGTGATGCCGTGGCCGGAACCGGAGGCGACCCGGCCCGGATCAACCCGCAGATTCCGGTCGATCTGGTCATCGACCATTCGGTCATGGTTGACCGGTATGGCGATGCTTCAGCCTTTGCCGCAAATGTTGAAAAAGAGCTGGAGCGCAACCGGGAGCGCTATACCTTCCTGCGCTGGGGACAGCATGCGTTCAAAAATTTCCGCGTCGTGCCGCCGGGAACCGGGATCTGTCATCAGGTCAACCTGGAATACCTGGCAAAAACGGTCTGGACCGCCGAGCGCGGGGGGGAAACCTGGATCTACCCCGACACCCTGGTCGGCACCGACAGTCACACCACCATGATCAACGGCCTTGGTGTCCTCGGCTGGGGAGTCGGCGGCATCGAGGCGGAAGCCGCCATGCTCGGCCAGCCGATCTCGATGCTGGTTCCCGAAGTGATCGGTTTCCGCTTGAGCGGTACGCTCAGTGAGGGGGTCACCGCGACCGACCTGGTGCTGACGGTGACCCAGATGCTGCGGCAGCATGGCGTGGTCGGTAAGTTTGTGGAGTTTTGCGGTGCCGGTCTTTCTCAGCTGCCGTTGGCCGACCGGGCAACGATCGCCAACATGGCTCCTGAGTATGGCGCCACCTGTGGTTTTTTTCCGGTCGACCGGGTGACTCTCGACTACCTTCGACTGACCGGCCGCAGTGAAGCAACCATCGCCCTGGTCGAAGCCTATTGTCAAAAACAGGGGCTCTGGCGGACTGATGCGATGACCGATCCGCAGTACAGTGCCGTTCTCGAACTCGATCTTGCCAGTGTCCGACCGAGCCTGGCCGGGCCAAAACGGCCTCAGGACCGGGTTTTACTCGAAGCCATGCGCAGTTCAACCGAACAGCTGCTGGTGGAGGATGATTGCGGCAAACAGGTGCCGATCAACGGCAGTGACGATCGGTTGGCACAGGGGGCGGTCGTCATTGCCGCCATCACCTCTTGTACCAATACCTCCAATCCGGCGGTGATGATGGCGGCCGGACTGCTGGCGAAAAAGGCGGTTGAAAAAGGCTTGAGACAGAAATCCTGGGTCAAGACCTCGCTCGCCCCCGGCTCCAAGGTGGTGACCGACTATCTGGCCAAGGCGGGGTTGCAGAGCTATCTTGATCAGCTCGGCTTCAACCTGGTCGGCTACGGTTGTACCACCTGTATCGGTAATTCGGGGCCGTTGCCCGAGCCGATCGCGGCCGCCATCGAAGCCGGCGACCTGACCGTCTGTTCAGTCCTCTCCGGTAACCGTAACTTCGAAGGGCGGATTCATGCCCAGACCCGGGCCAACTGGCTGGCCTCGCCGCCGCTGGTGGTCGCCTTTGCCCTGGCCGGGACCACCCGCATCGATTTGCACAGCGAACCGCTCGGCAACGACAACAACGGTCAGCCGGTTTATCTTCGGGATATCTGGCCGAGTAATGCCGAAGTCGCCGAAAAGGTCGCATTGGTAAATGCAGCGATGTTCCACAAAGAGTACGCTGCTGTCTTCAGTGGCGATGACAGCTGGCGTGACCTCCCCGTGCCGGAAGGACTGACCTACCGTTGGCAGGCTGATTCCACCTACATCCGACGGCCGACATTTTTTGACAGGCTGGAAAAATCACCGGTCTACCAGGGTTTTTCCGGAGCTCTGGTGCTGGCGTTACTCGGCGATTCGATCACCACCGACCACATCTCGCCGGCAGGTGCAATCAAGGCCGACAGCCCGGCCGGTACTTACCTGCTGGAGCATGGCGTCAGCGAAAGTGCGTTCAACTCCTACGGTTCACGACGTGGCAACCACGAGGTGATGATGCGCGGCACCTTCGCCAATATCCGTCTGCGCAATAAGCTGGTGCCGGGAATCGAAGGGGGGGTCACCCGGCTGCTGCCGGCGGGTGAACAGATGAGTATTTTCGCCGCTGCTCATCATTATGCCGCCGCAGGGATACCCTTGTTGATTATCGCCGGCAAGGAGTACGGCACCGGTTCCAGCCGTGACTGGGCGGCCAAGGGGACCCTGCTGCTCGGGGTCAAGGCGGTGCTGGCCGAAAGCTTCGAACGGATTCATCGCTCTAATCTGGTCGGTATGGGGGTGCTGCCGCTGCAGTTCCCGGCCGGTGTGACAGCTGAATCACTCAAACTTGACGGCAGTGAAATGTTCAACCTCGATTTTTCCGGGGAACTCCGGCCGAAACAAGCGCTGCAACTCCGGATTTCCGGGCTGGATGAAGCGCTTGAGGTTCTTTGCCGGATCGACACGGCCCAGGAGGTTGCGTACTTCCAAAGCGGCGGTATACTCAATCATGTTTTGCTGAAATTGATGAAAAGCTAGGCGCTTGTCACGTCCGACAAGCGCCTGGAGAACCGGACATCACAAGGAGTGGCTCATGAACATGACACAGGTAAAGGTGGTCGCCAGGGATCTCGGGGTTAAACCGGGGAAAATGAAAAAGGCCGAATTGATCCGGGCGATTCAGTCGGCCGAAGCGAATCCGCAGTGCTTCAACTCTAATTCTGCCCAGAATTGTCAGCAGGGTAACTGTCTCTGGCGTGAAGATTGTATTTAGACCGCTGTTCTAGCCATGGTTTTTTGTCGGGTCGGTTTCTGCATGGAGTCCGGCCCGTTTCTCTGCCTCAATAGTCAAAACCATCACCCTCTCTCCCGCGACTTTCCAGCGCAGGTTGTAGCGATCGAGCAGCACCCCGTATTCCTGCTCGTCATCATTGCCACGTTTATATGCCGGGCGCGGGTCGAGCGCCAGGGTTTCACGGATCAGCGTTTCCAACTCCGGGGTTTGCGCGGAGAACTCTGCCAGCTGTTGATATGCCGGCGCGGAGAAGTCCACCGGGAGGGATGCAACCGGTGCCCGTCCGGCGAAGCCGCCGACGGCGTCATTGATACAATCGCTGTAGGGCAGGTAGGGTTTGATATCAAGAATCGGCGTGCCGTCGATCAGATCGGCGCCCTGAACTTCCAGCACCACTCTTTTCCCGCTGCAGTCGACCGACAGCAGCTTGACCGCTGACAGGCCGATCGGGTTGGGGCGAAACGGTGAACGGCAGGCGAAAACCCCGACCCGCTGATTGCCGCCCAGACGTGGCGGCCGCACGGTCGGTTGCCAGCCTTTGCCATAGTTCTGGTGAAACAGGAAGATCAGCCAGATGTGACTGAAGTCTGACAGGTCACGCACCGTCTCCGGTGCGGAAAACTTCGGATAGAGTTCAACCCGCGCCTTGACGATCGGCACCAGCCCCGGTTGTCGCGGGGTGGCGAACTTTTCTTTGTAGGGAGTGCGGATGGTGGCAATCGGTTCGACATTGTAACTCATTGCTTCCTCATTTCAGGTCGTTGGTTGAATCACCGGGGTACGATGGCCGTAACTGCTCAGTCCGACGCCGCAGAACACCAGTCCGCAAGCCAGCCACTGCCAGAGGTTGAGGCTGTCACCGAGGATCAGTATACCAAGAATCACTCCGAACACCGGGATCAGGTTGACGTACCCGGCCGCCTGGCTGGCCGGAATCCGGCTGACGCTGTAATTATAGCAGCCGTAGGCGCCCAGGGTAATAAAGGTTCCCAGATAGATCACTGCCAGCGCCGGAGTCGTTTCCCAGTGTAGCGGAAAACCGACTCCCGGCAACAGCAGAAAGGGAAAGAAAAACAGACTGCCGACAAACGCCTGAAAGGCGGTCAGAAACAGCGGTGGGTAGTTGCTGGTCAGATGTTTCAGCGAGACCGTGTAGCCGGCGGCGCAGACCATGGCGAGAAACTCGTAAAAGTTGCCCAGCAACGGATTCGGGGCGTTGCTGCTGGTCTCACCGGCCAGGCTCAGCCAGATCGCACCGCTGAGCGCCAGGGAAAAACCGAGCAGGGTCTGGCGACTGATCTGCTCCTGCAGGCAGCTCCAGGCCAGGATTGCGACCAGCAGCGGCAGCATCGCGGTAATCATTCCCGCCTGTGACGCGCTGGTCAACTCCAGCGCCCTGGCCTCGAAAAGAAAATAGAGGCAGGGCTCGCAGATCGCCATGATCAGCAGGTATTTGAGGTCGCGCCGCCGCCAATTGAGTTTGCGGAAACTGGGAATAAAGGGCAGAAAACAGAGGCTGGCGATCAGCATCCGGCCGAAGATCACCTGCATCGGATGATAGCCGCGAAAGGCCAGTTTGAGGGCGACAAAGGAGCTGGCCCAGAGCAGCATTGCCAGGATCAAGCTGAACACCGGCAACAGCCGACGGGTATTTCCGGTCACAAGATTCTCCAGGATTAACGGTGCGCTGAATGTGCCGGTAAAGATAAGCGGCTTTTGCGGCAGAGACCAGTAAAAAGTTGGTGGCGGGAGATACGATGAGGCTCAGACCTTGTCGGCGATGAATTCCGCTACGGAAACAACCTTTGCATAAGGGGCCGCCAGGGCCGCCATAAAGGCGGCGTGCACATCGGCGGCTTTTATCGTTCTGTCGTTAAAGGTCAGGTCTTTTGTTGTGCAGGCATCTTCAGTGACAATAGAGTTAAAACCGAGATCGAAGGCGGCTCTGGTGGTTGCATCGATGCACATGTGGCTCATGGCACCGCAGATGACGAGGTTGTTGATTTCTGCCTTCTGCAGAATCTCCAGCAGCCCGGTTTCGCGGAAGCTGTTGGGATAGTTTTTCACCACCACAAATTCGCCCTCTTGGGGAGCAACCATCGGATTGATTTTTGCCCCATCGGTTCCGGGCAGAAAAAATGTCGCTCCCGGTTGCAGCGCAAGGTGCTGAATATGAACGATCGGTTGTTGGTTCTGCCTGAATAGAGTTAACAGCCGCTGTGCATTTGCGGCGGCTGTTTCAGTATCGACAAGTTCCATCTTTCCACCAGGGAAATAGTCGTTTTGGAGATCGACCAGAAGGAGACAGCTGTTCATCGGTTTCCTCGTTTCTTGTCTGCAGGGGCTCGGCCTTTAAGGCAGCAGCGCGGTGAGTTCCGGTTCAAAAACCTCCCAGACCCGGGTCGAGAGTTCAGCGAAAAATTCTTGTGAGGTGATATTGGGCAGTTGAATATTCGGATTGGGGTTCTCGAACACCTCTGCCGGCAGCACGTATTCTTCTTTAGTGTATCCCTGGCGTAGTTCCAGGGCCAGCCCGCGCAAAAAGGCCCGGCGCACGGCGGCGCGGATGGCATCGGTGCTGAGCTCAATCCCGCACTCGCTTTTGAGGCAGTCCACCACCATCGGCGTGGCGATACCGTTGGCGATATCAAAGAACTTGCACAGCCCGAGCATGTCAAAACCGACGATCTGCAGTTTATCCCGGGTAATTGCCTGCACCCAGGAGTTGATATCGGCCTTGCCTTCCCGGATCAGCACCCCATAGGTGGCCATCGACATATGTCCGCCGGCGATAGCCCAGGCGTAACCGGGGTTGGTTTCCGGCTGGTAAGCCGGCAGTTCGAGCCCCTTGACCTGATAAGCGTAACCGGTTTCACCGAGCTTTGTCGAGAGGCGCATCGAGCCCTGCCCGATCTCCGGCAGCTTGCCTTCCCCGGCCTGAATGACCAGCTCCCGGATCTTGTCGTAGTCACCGAAGCCGGCACCGTTGAGGATCGGGGTTGTCGGATGCCGCTGGTTGTAGGCGAGGGCATAAGCGATGGTGACCCCCAGGGAGATCGAATCCATACCGTAATTATCGCTCAGTTGGATCAGTCGCGCCGCTTGACCGGCGTCATGGATACCGAGGTTGGTACCGAGCAGGTTGAGCGGTTCATAATCGAACTTGGCGAGAAACTCGCCCCGGCTGCCGTCAGGGTTCTTTTCGGAGACGTAGTTGTGGCAGGTGATGCCGCAACGGTAGCAGCTTGCGGACTGGATGGCGTAATCCTGTTCGACATTTTCACGCAGCAGCTTTTCCGGCAGATCGTTCCCTTGAGGGCGGAAGTTGTTGATCGGGACAGCATGAAACGGCTGCATGACATCATAGGCGGCCCAGGTACCACCACCGCCGCCCCGGCTGATCGGTTGCAGGCGGGCCGAACCGCCGCCTTTGACTACGTTTCGGTTTACCTTTTTAAGTTCGGGAGAAAGTTGTCCGATCTGATCGGCACTTTGAGCGACCAGGGCGAGGATATTTTTGTAGCCCATCAGACTCCCCATGCCGCCGCGCCCGGCAAAGCGGCACTTGTCCTCCCCCGATTTGAGCTGGTTCTCGGTCGACAGTGCGACAGCGCCCAGGTAGACGTTCTGCCAGTTTTCACCGGCCTGGCCGATGGCCGCGAAGTGGGCATCGGCATACTCCCGGTGCAGTGCCATGATCTTTTCGTGGGTGGAGAGGCCGAGCAGCTGATCTGCCGGTTTGAGTTCCACCACCGGCCCGCTGTCCGTTGCCCGGATCAGGACATAAACCGGTGTCTCCGAACGGTTCTCGAAGACCAGCTCGTCGAGACCGGTCCACTTGAACTTGGCGCCGAACTTGCCGCTGCCGGTCGACCAGATCGCCGCCGGCAGCCCTTTGCGCGATGCTTTGATCGGACTGTAAGCGGAAAAGTAAGTGCGCAGCCCGGTCATGGCGCTGCTGCCGGTCAACAGGCCGGTATTGACAATCAGCGGGTTGGCCTCGCAGTAGGCCGCCTCGATGCGGCGCTCGGCGAGCAATTGAAACGAGCGGCCGAAGCCCCCCAGAACCTCTTCAAGGTTGCGGCAGGGAACTTCTTTAGTGGTTATGGTTCCGGTCCGCAGATCGACCGTGCAACGCGTGTAGAGGACCGCCGAGGGGTTTGCGGCGGGATCTGTGGTCATGAATTTCATGCCGCTGTCTCCTTAAGGGTTTATCATCACACCAGCAGGTCCGGCCGTCTTCTAACCACCGCCCAGCAGGGGCAGCAGTGACAGGCTGTCGCCATCCTGCAGGATCGCATCACCGTTCGAATGGACACCGTTGATCAGGATGATCCCGAGCAGTACCCCGGGAATCGATAGCTCATCAACGACCTCCCGGACCCGGATCCCGGGAGGGTAATCGCGGTTCTCCTCTTTGAATCGATCAATGCGAAAAACCCCGAACAGTTTCACTCTGATCTGCATCTGTATCTGCGCTCTCCGCCTCAGGCAATTTCCATCAACGCTTGCTCCAGCATATCAAGCCCTTCCTCAAGAAAGGTATCAGAAATTGTCAGCGGTGTCAGCAGCCGGATGGTGTTGGCAAAGACCCCGCAGGAGAGCAGAATCAAGCCATGTTCCGGTGTTGGTGGTATTTTTGTTCGGGTCGCCGTCTCAGCGATCAATTAAGAAGACCTGCGGCGGTTACACAGGTAAAAGATTGGTAATATCTCTCCCCCGGCCTGCTTTTTCCGGCCGCTCCGTGCTACCTTTTTTGTAGATACTTAACAGTTAACCCGGAATGGAGAACCCTGATGAACCGGTCAGCGCAGATATCGGAGTACAGTTGTGCCGAGGAGGTTGCCAACAGTATCACCCATGGGATCGGC
>JAADGW010000239.1 GCA_013152145.1 Deltaproteobacteria bacterium | reverse complement strand
CCGTATCCTCGGCCATTTTACGGTAAGTTGTCCATTTTCCCCCGGCAATCGTCAACAGTCCGCCGGGGCTTTCCTCAATCACGTGATCACGCGCCAGGTGGGCGGTATCAACAGCCTCGGGGTCCGAGACCAGGGGACGCAAACCGGACCAGACGGCCTTGATATCCGATCGTTCAACCTGCAGGTTGAAATAGCGGGCGACGTGCCGCAGCAGGTAGTTGATTTCGCTTTCCAGGGGTTGCGGATGCTCGGTAATCTCGGCCGGTTCATCGGTGGTTCCGACCAGCGCATGACCTTCCCAGGGGAGGACAAACAGGACCCGCCCATCCTCGGTCTGCGGGATCATCAGGCCGGTGTCCGGCGGGGCAAAACGCTTGTCCAGCACAATGTGAATACCGCTGCTGGCGGAGAGGAGCTTCGAGGCGTCAGGATTATCCAGCAACCGGATCCGATCGGCAAAGGGACCGGTCGCGTTGATCACCCCCTTTGCCCGCAACTCCCAGCTTTCTCCGCTTAAAGCATCGGTCAACCGGGCACCGCAGATCTCCCCCGCCATTTTCAGCAGGCCGGTGACCGCCACATGATTGATGATAACCGCCCCCTGTTGTTCGGCGGTCAGCGCCAGGGAAAGCGCCATGCGCGCGTCATGAAACTGGCCGTCGTAATAGAGCACACCGGCTTTCAGCCCTTTCGCCTTCAGGGTCGGAAAGCGGCGTAGCGCCTCGCTGCGACTGAGCAGACGACTGTGGCCGATATTGCGCTTGCCGGAAAGGATGTCGTAAAGCTTAAGGCCGGAAAAGACGTACGGGATGTCGAGCCAACGGTAGAGCGGTGTGACCAGCGGCAACCGATTCGACAGGTGCGGCGCATTTTTCAGCAACGTGTAACGTTCGCGCAGGCCGTCCTTGACCAGATGGTATTGCACCCGGTCGAGTTTTTTGACCGCCATCTCCAGGTAGCGCACTCCGCCATGCACCAGTTTAGTGCTGCGGCTGCTGGTTCCTTCGGCAAAGTCGTTTTTTTCGACCAGCGCCACCTTCAGACCCCGGCTGGCCGCGTCCAATGCGACACCACAGCCGGTCGCGCCACCGCCGATGACCAGCAGATCAAAGCTGCTGCCATCTTTCAATTGCTGCAAGTGCTGCTGCCTGCCCATCCTTGCCTCCCCGTCACAGAGATTATTATCTACTGCCGTTTAAAAAACGGTTGTCGCTGAATCCGGCTGAATCCAGAAATTTTTTGGCCGAACAATTCGGCAACTATTCGGCAGCGTGATGGATGGCCTCGGGGTGCCCACTCCAAGGGACGCATGAACCCATCCATGGGGCTTGACTGTCGCCATCCAGGCGACAGTCACCCTTGAAGTGGGCACCCCGAGGCCATCTGGCTGAAGAGTTACGCGATTTGTTATAGCAGGGTTTATACTATTGAACGAGCAGCGATATAATATTTTTTCGGTGACGAACATTGTGAAACTTAATAAATTTCGCGCGACCGGAAATATTCACCATCAATTGTCCAACCGGAGAGAAAGAGGAGACCAGCCATGAGTGGACGTCATATCCTTGCCATCGATCAGGGCACCACCAGTTCCCGGGCGATGATTTTTGACCGGACCGGTCACTGTGTCGCCAGCGCCCAGCAGGAATTCCGCCAGATTTACCCGCAGGACGGCTGGGTCGAACATGACCCGGAGGAGATCTGGCAGTCGGTGCTCAGTGTCTGTCGCACGGCGTTGCAAAAAGCCGCCGAAGACGGCATCAAGGTCGCCGGCATCGGCATCACCAATCAACGTGAGACCACCCTGCTCTGGGATCGACAGACCGGCAAACCGCTGTACAATGCCATCGTCTGGCAGGATCGGCGCACCGCTGACCGCTGTGCAGAGCTTAAAACCGCAGGGAACGAAGAGCTGGTGACCGAACGAACCGGGCTGCTGCTCGACCCCTACTTTTCGGCCACCAAGCTCCGCTGGATTCTCGATCGGGTTGACGGGGCACGAGCCAGAGCCGAAAACGGTGAACTGGCTTTCGGCACCGTCGACAGTTTCCTGCTCTGGCGCCTGACCAACGGTCAGGTTCATGCCACCGACGCCACCAACGCCTCGCGGACCCTGCTGTTCAACATCCACACCCAGAGCTGGGACAACGACCTGCTGGAGCTGTTCGCCGTTCCGCCGGAGCTATTGCCCGAGGTTAAGGATTGCAGTGCCGATTTCGGCATGAGCGAAAAAAGTCTGTTCGGGGAATCACTGCCGATCGGCGGGATTGCCGGCGACCAGCAAGCGGCCGCCATCGGCCAGGCCTGCCTGGACCCGGGGATGATCAAAAGTACCTACGGAACCGGCTGTTTTCATTTTACTCAATACCGGCGAGCAGGCGTTCCATTCCGAAAATCGCCTGCTGACGACAGTGGCTTACCGCGTGGCGGGAAAAACCAGCTATGCCATTGAAGGCTCAATCTTTGTCGCCGGTGCGGCGATCCAATGGCTTCGCGACGGGCTGCAGCTGATCAAATCGGCCGACGAAGTTGAGGCTATCGCAGAAAGCCTGCCATCAAACCATGGCGTTTACCTGGTGCCGGCCTTTACCGGCCTCGGCGCACCGCACTGGGATCCCCATGCCCGCGGCGCTATTTTCGGTCTGACCCGCGACACCGGGGTAGCCGAAATCGTTCGCGCAACCCTGGAATCGGTCGGTTATCAGACCTGCGATTTAATGGCGGCGATGCAGCGGGACAGCGGGGCCGGTCCGAAAATCCTGCGAGTCGACGGCGGCATGGTCGCCAACGACTGGTTCCTGCAATTTCTGGCCGACCTCCTCAACGTCACGGTTGAGCGGCCGCAGGTGACCGAAACCACCGCCCTGGGTGCGGCCTACCTGGCAGGGCTGCAGGTCGGCCTGTTCGCCTCGCTGCAGGATATCCGCAAACATTGGCAACGGGATGTCGTCTTCACCCCGAAAATGGATCCTGAAGTACGCAAACAGCTGCTACAGGGCTGGCAGAAAGCCGTCTCCAGGGTTCTGGAAACGGCAACTTGACAAACCGCAGCAGGGCTACCCGAAACGTAACTATTCAGCAACGAGGTGGATGTCGAGAAAAGA
>JAADGW010000271.1 GCA_013152145.1 Deltaproteobacteria bacterium | reverse complement strand
TTGAAAACCTTTCTCAAGCTGCCGCCGGAAAAACGACAACTCCTCCGGAAACGCTACGAACGTTGGAAAAAGCTGTCCCCGGTGCAAAAACAAAAGTTGCGGAGCGCCCGCCGAAAGTTCCAACGGATGTCTCCGGAAGAGAAACGGGAAATACGGCACGAGTTTCGGCAGCTGCGGCAACTCCCGCCAGGGGAAAGAGGGATAAAACGTAGAGAGCTGCGCAAACGGTTCAGGAGTTATCGATAAAAAAAATTCAGTGCGGGTCGGGATTTTCCGGTCCGCGCTTTTTTCATCATTGGGGGCAGCAGAAAAACCGTACAAGATATTTTTTTCACCACGGGCGTAAACCTTTTCTCCTCCGGTTCGTCTAACCCACTAAACGGACGAAACAGAACATCAACCCCCGAAAAGGAGAAATCAGATGAAATCAATTTTGCCAGTTATGCTGCTTGTTGCACTGACCGCCTGCCTGACGTTGCCAAGCTTCGCTGACGCCAAACTGACCCGCTCTGAAGTTCGAGAACATCGCGTCGACCGCCGCCAGGACCGTCAGGACTTCCGCCAGGAACGGCGTTCGGGCAAGCGTGAGCTGCGCGGGGAGATGCGAGAAAATCGTCAGGCGATGAGACATGCCGATACTCCGGCAGAACGCCGTGCGGTTCGTCAGGAAATTCGTGCCGACAAGCGTGATTTCCAGACTGATCGGCGTCAGGATCGTCAGGATTTCCGCCAGGAACGGCGGGAAGATCGGCGGGACTTCCTCCGGGATATCCGCGACTGAACCAGAACCACGGGCAAACCGGCCACTCCAAATGGGACGGCCGGTTTGCGTTAGTTAAAAACTTCCAATTATTTTAAGGTTCAATCTTCAACAGTTCATCAACCGGGACATAGGCCATCCCGAACGCCTCGGCCACCCCTTTATAACAGACCACCCCTTCGGCGACGTTGAATCCTTCACGAATACCGGCATCGTTGCGAGCCACATATTTCCAGCCATGGTTGGCAATCTCCACCGCATACGGCAGGGTGGCATTGGTCAGCGCCATGGTCGAGGTCAGCGGTACCGCGCCCGGCATATTGGCGACACAGTAGTGGACAATCTCATCCACCTCGTAGATCGGGTCTGTGTGGGTTGTCGGCCTGGAGGTTTCGAAACAACCGCCCTGATCAATCGCCACATCAACCAGCACCGCCCCTTTCTTCATCGTTTTCAGCATCTCACGAGTCACCAGCTTCGGTGCCTTGGCACCGTGCAGCAGAACTGCACCGATCACCACATCGGCCTCCTGTACCAGTTCGCGCACCGTCGCCGGGGATGACATCATCGGGAAGCAATTTTTCGGCATGATTTCCGCCAGGTAACGCAAGCGGTTCAGGTTCATGTCGAGCAGGTAGACCTTGGCCCCGAGGCCGCAGGCCATCTGCGCCGCGTGAGTCCCGACCACGCCGCCGCCGAGCACCAGCACCGTCGCCGGTGCGACCCCCGGCACGCCACCCATCAGGATACCGCGTCCCCCCTGGGAGCGTTCGATATACTTGGCCCCCTGCTGAGCCGCCATCCGCCCGGCGACCTCACTCATCGGCGTCAGCAGCGGCAGGCTGCCATCCGGGTTGACGATGGTTTCGTAGGCGATACAGACCGCCTTGCGTTCGAGCATCGCGCGGGTCAGTTCCTCAGCGGCGGCAAAATGGAAATAGGTGAACAGGATCTGCCCCTCACGAATCAGCGGATATTCGCTCGGTTGCGGCTCTTTGACGTGCATCACCATTTCGGCCCCGGCATACACCTCTTCCGGACCGGTCGCAATTTCGGCCCCGGCACGGATGTAGTCTGCATCAGCAAAGCCGCTGCCGACCCCTGCCCCGGTTTCAACCAACAGTTGGTGACCGTTGTTCTTCATCACCTCGACCCCGGCCGGGGTCATGCAGACACGGTTTTCTTCAGTTTTAATCTCTTTGAGGATTCCGACGATCATGGCAGGCTCCTTGATCACAGGTGAATAGGCTCGACTATTTGTAACTATTCAACCAGATGGCCTCGGGGTGCTGAATAATTACGACTATTTTGGATAATTTTAGCAGTTCAGCCGGAAAATTTTTCTGCAAATATGACGACAATAACCCTTCAACAAAACAGATTCTTCGACTATCATCAAAAAATGCCGCAGATTCCACAACAGCACCTCATCGACGGACTGGATCGAAAAATTCTTGCCGCGCTGCAACAGAACGGCCGGTTGAGTAATGTACAACTGGCAGAACAGGTCGGGCTCTCCGAATCGGCCTGCCTGCGCCGGGTCCGCCTGCTGGAGCAGTTCGGCATCATCGATCGCTATGTATCA
The DNA here is from genome assembly GCA_013152145.1 of Deltaproteobacteria bacterium. Lineage (GTDB taxonomy): Bacteria > Desulfobacterota > Desulfuromonadia > Desulfuromonadales > Geopsychrobacteraceae > Malonomonas. The sequence goes on along the minus strand of JAADGW010000271.1, from coordinate 668 downwards.
GAAAGCAATCGGCAAACCGGGAACGGTTTTTGTCCGGGTCACCCTGGAGGGACAGCAGCAGGAAAAACTGCAGTGTTTTGAGCAGGAAATCAGCAAGGTCAAAGATGTTCTGGAATGCTACCTGATGTCAGGGGATTCCGATTACCTGCTGCGGATTATCGTTCGCAACAACGAAGACTACCTGCGGGTTCATAACCGTCTGACCGGACTGCCGGGTGTGCTACGGGTCCAGTCCTCATTTGCGCTGAAAACGATCGTCAAAAAAACCGAACTGCCCCTCGACTGAACCCGGCCCGCCGGTTAGAAAATACTTTTCCCGAACAGTGACGCCAGCAGCGCGACGGCCATTTTTGCCGTGCGGTTTTCATGATCGAGAATCGGGTTGATCTCCACCACATCGACCGAGGCCAGTTTGCGGCTGTCAGCGATAATCTCCATCAGCAGCTGGGCTTCACGATAATTCAGCCCCCCCGGTGACGGGGTTCCGACACCGGGAGCAACATTCGGGTCGAGGCTGTCCATATCGAGGCTGACATGCAGGCGACTGCAATGCTCCAGCCGCTGCAACGCTTCGCGAATAATCGCGCTCATCCCCCGCTCATCGAGGTCACGCATGGTAAAAACGGTGATCCCGCTCTGTTTCAGCCAGTTACGCTCACCGGTATCCA
>JAADGW010000016.1 GCA_013152145.1 Deltaproteobacteria bacterium | reverse complement strand
CTGGGCAACCATATCGTTGATTCCAACCTGGCCCGGGCAGTGCTGAACTCGTTGGAAGTGGCTATTTGCAGCACGGGCATTGCGGTGGTCCTGGCCTTTGCTTATGCCTACGGGATTAACCGGACCTGTATGCCCGGCAAGGGCCTCTATCGCCTGATCGCCATGCTGCCGCTGTTTGCCCCGACCATGCTCTACGGACTGTCCCTGGTCTACCTGTTCGGCAATAAAGGTGTCATCACCACCGGCTTTTTTGGAAGGTTACCCTGGCTGGCCTGGGATATCGGCCTGTACGGTTTTACCGGGGTTGTCATCGCCGAGGTGGTCTTCACCTTTCCACCGGCTTTCATGATTCTGCTGGTCGCCGTCTCCACCACGGATGCCCGGCTTTACGAAGCGGCCGAAAGCATGGGAACCGGTCAGCTCAAAACCTTTTTTACGGTCACCCTGCCGAGCATCAAGTTCGGTCTGCTCAGTGCCGTATTCGTCTGCTTTACCCTCTCCTTCACCGATTTCGGGGCCCCGAAGGTCGTAGGTGGACAATTCAATGTCCTGGCGGTGGATATCTACAAGCAGGTCATCGGCCAGCAGAATTTCGGGATGGGAGCCACGGTCAGTATCATCCTGTTGGCCCCCACGGTTCTGGCGTTTATCGCTGACCGTATCGTCCAGCGGCGAGCGGTTGCCGTGGTCACCGCCCGCAGCGTCCCCTATACGCCGAAACCGCGGGCGGCACGCGACAGTTTCTTTTTCATCCTCAACGGTTTGATCGCGCTGTTCATTCTCACCATGATCTTTACGGCCGGGGTGGCATCGCTGGTTAAAATGTGGCCCTACTCCTTTACCAACCCGGAACTCTATCCGCAGACCTGGACCCTGGGACACTACGCATTCGATGATGTCGGCGGTGGTGGCTACAGCGCCTTTTTCAACAGTATCCGCATGGCTCTCTGGACAGCGCTGTTCGGCTCAATCATCACCTTTACCTGCGCTTATCTGATCGAAAAAACCAAAGGGATGCAGATACTGCGGCAGGTTGGATATTTCCTCTCGATCATCCCCCTGGCGCTGCCGGGATTGGTCATCGGCATCTCCTATATCTTCTTTTTCAACGCCATGGAGATCAGTATCCCCTTCATCGGGCTGGGGATTCCCAATCCCTTCAACTTTCTCTACGGTACTATGGCGCTGCTGGTGATCTCTAACATCATCCATTTTTATACGGTCAGTTTTCTGACCGCCACCACCGCCCTGCGTCAACTGGATAAGGAATTTGAAGCGGTCTCGGAGTCGATGTCGGTCCCTTTTTATACCACCTTCATGCGGGTCACGGTGCCGGTCTGTTTCCCGGCCCTGCTGGAGATCGGCGCCTACTTTTTCGTCAGCTCCATGGCCACGGTTTCAGCGGTGATATTCCTTTACACCAGCGATCTTCCCCTCGCCTCAGTCGCCGTTGTCAATATGGATGACGCCGGTGACACAGCACCAGCTGCCGCCATGTGCATGCTGATCGTGCTGACCAGCATTGTCGCCAGAATCCTCTTTGAAGGCATCAGTACCCTGTTTCGTCGAACCACTCAAGCTTGGAGAAGTTAATGCACCGCAGCAACCACAAATCTCCTGACTACACCGAGGGGGACAGCAACCGGTCAGCGCAGCGCCCGGTGTGGCCCGTTGATACAAAAATTCCGGAAAGGATTTATTTATGGATCTGACTCTTATTCCCGATAACCCCTACCTGCTTCTTACGCCCGGCCCTTTGAGCACCACCAAATCGGTGCGCGCGGTGATGTTGCGCGATTGGTGTACCTGGGATGATGACTATAATCAGATCGTCGAAAAAGTTCGTGCTCGCCTGATCGAACTGGCTTCGCCAAAAACAGATTACACTTGTGTCCTGATGCAGGGCAGCGGCACCTTCTCGGTGGAAGCCACAATTTCCAGTGCTATCCCGGAAGGCGGCAAGTTGCTGGTCCTCAACAACGGGGCCTATGGTGATCGGATCGTCAAAATTGCCGAGTGCAACCGGATCGCTGTTCTGGCCCAGGACAGTGGTGAAATCGGTGTTCCCGATCTTGACCGGTTGCGCAGAAACCTGGAGCAGGATCCCGCCATCACCCACGTTGCCGTGGTGCACTGCGAAACCACCACCGGCATGCTCAACCCGATCAAAGAGATCGGTGCCATCGTCAAGGAGTTCGGCAAGGTCTTTATTGTCGATGCCATGAGCAGTTTCGGCGGAATCCCCATCGATATGGCTGAAGTTCAGGCCGACTTTCTGGTCAGCAGCGCCAACAAGTGTATTCAGGGGGTTCCCGGCTTCGGTTTCATCCTGGCCAGAAAAGACGCCATGGAAGCAACCAGGACGCCCGTTCACTCAGTCTCGACCTGTACGATCAATGGCAGGCGATGGAAAAAGGCAACGGGAAGTGGCGCTTCACTTCGCCGACCCATGTGGTACGTGCCTTTGCTCAGGCGTTGGATGAGCTGGGCCGGGAAGGAGTCGAGAAACGCTTTTTCCGCTACACCACCAATCAGCGTCTGCTGGTGGACGGTATGCGCTCGCTCGGTTTCGAAACCCTGTTGCCGGATGAGTTGCAATCACCGATCATCACCTCTTTTATCAGCCCCGGCGATCACAGCTATACTTTTGCCGCTTTTATGCGGCGCTGAAAAACCGGGGTTTCGTCATTTATCCCGGCAAAGTGACTGCCGCCGACACCTTCCGGATCGGTAATATCGGCGACATTCAACCCGAGGATATAACCCGCCTGATTACAGCAATCAAGGAAGTGCGCTGAATGCTCTGCGCATTTTATCCCTCGACTGAAGCGCTGAGTCCAGAGAAACCAACCCAACCGATCTCATTGGAAATCTCGGTTTCCCGAGATCGAGAGAATCACCGATAAAGGGGGCCATAACTGATGACCAGATCGGAGCTGGGGAAAACCATCTATCAAGTTTCTCATATCAAAGGTCAATTCACCCTGCGTTCAGGACAGATCGCCACGGAATATTTCGATAAGTACCTCTTTGAGGCCGCCCCGGAGATTCTGACTGAGATCGCCAGGCAGCTGAGCGCGTCCCTGCCGGAAAAATTTGACCTGCTCGCCGGGCTGGAGATGGGTGGCATCCCGATCGCAACAGCTCTTTCCCTGCACACGGGACACTCGGTACGGTTCGTCAGAAAGACTGCCAAAGCCTACGGCACCGGCAAACTTGCCGAAGGGGGCGAAGTTGATGGAATGGAACTGGTGATTATCGAAGATGTGGTCACTTCCGGCGGTGCGATCATTGATGCTGTCAAGAAATTACGCAGCCGGGGAGCGATTGTCAGACAGGTTTGTTGTGTTATTGACCGGGAAGCGACCGGTAGAAAAAATCTGGAAAATGAGGGCCTGATATTGACACCGCTGTTCAGCAGAACTGAGCTTGAAGAGTATGCCATGCAATAATCAAATCTGTTGAATCGAGCGACTCAGCCTTGGGAACAACGCAACCAAAGGGGTCAAGTCTGCGGTTGGCTTTTGGTGATTATCTGCGTGAGCTTATCGATGACTCGCTGCAAACCATTATCGTGGGTTTTACGAATTTTATTCCTCTCATCGCAGGACCGGGTGAGCCAGAGTCCCGGCGACACGCAGCAGGTAACTCCCGTCAGTGGTCGGTTTGATACCACTGAGTTTAAGGAGATTGCGGAAGCTGTCCGGGGTTAACCGAGTGGGATGCAGGCGGATATTCAGGTTCAGACGGGTCTGCTCGACGGTCTCGGCAAGCAACAGTGTCCCGCCGCCGCTCATTTCGACACTCCCTTCCGTCAACAGAATTTTCTCAAGACTGAAGCGTCGCTGATTAAATTTTCCCTCCAGCTGCAGCAGACCGAGGTCCAGTCGTTCGGGCAAACCGATACGCTCAAGTCCGAGCAGAAAAGAATCACGTAATTGCAAACGAAATTCGCCGGTGCCTTGCAGCACTGCGACCGAGTTATCAACCCGCAGATTGCCGTTCAATTTTCCCTGCAGCCGGTATGGCAGGCGGCTTTGCTGCAGGGGGCCGATCTCGACACCGCGTAGTTCGAGCTGCAACTGTCCATCGGGATCGGCCTGAGCTTCAACCCGCCCGCCCGACAGTTTTGCCTGCAGGTCAACCGCCAGGTCCCCGACCAGCAGGCGG
>JAADGW010000011.1 GCA_013152145.1 Deltaproteobacteria bacterium | reverse complement strand
TTGTTGCGGGTGAAATAGCGCTCCATATTCTGCGCCCCTTCCACCAACGCGGTCTTGGCGGCCGCCCGATAAGCATTTTCCCGGTAATTGCTGTACATCGGAATAGCAATCCCGGCCAGGGTTCCAATAATGGCAATAACCACCAGCAATTCAATCAGTGAGAAACCTGTTTGCGTCTTCTGCATCAATACTCTCCGTAACAATCAAAGAGCCCCGTCGGCCAGGCAATCCGGTCGACGGGGCGGGTCAATAACAAAAGCTTATCTGATCTGTCGCCACGACTGACGCCCCAGCTTCGTAGTATCTCCGCCTTTTTCAGTGATGATCGTAATATTTCCTGAGGAGGTTCCGCTGTATTTATACTCCTGATCCGAAGCAGAAATAACCTTGGGTGTGGTCATAATCGCAGAGACTTTTCTTCCGCTCGGGACAACCTGAATATCGACACCGTTGACCGTGATCGTGATCATATCGTCACTGTCCACATCACCGTCACCGTCAACATCGAGAGCCGTATAGCTCAAACGGTTACCGGTCAAAGCCTCCAGCTCCATCAACCAGCTGCTGCCGCCGGGGCTGCAGGGTTGCTGAGAGGGAATCAATGTCGTAAAAATAACCCGGCCATGGCGGAGAATCGGCACGGTTGTTACGCGTTCGCCTTCAGCACCGTTAACCGGCGAAACCAGATCCATAAACCAGCCCCGGGTTTTATTCGAGGTCGCAGTCCAGGTAAAATCATCTTCCGGTCTCTGGGTGGTCACCCGCCAGGAAGTCGTGACCCCATCGACAGTATTTTCGATTTCATACTGTATCGCCTGCTCAACCAGGGTACTGCGATCCAAAACGCTAACAGGAGTACCCAAATCATCCCAAATGCCGTAAAATGACTGGATATCGGGACTCCCGGAAACAATATTGTCATTATCCTCGAAATATTTTCCAGTGCCGAAGTAGATCATATAGCCCCCCTCGGGATGTTTGCTGATTTCCAGAGGCGAGGTGATCGGCTGTACCTGCGTCGACCCATAACGTGCGGTAAACAGAGGGTCACTGCCATTGTTATTATCATCCACAGCCCATTGCACAGGGTTGCTGTGGCTCAAGTCGAACTTCCATAAATTCCCTTGTAAATCTCCCGCATAGACTATGGTGACAACTCGCTCATTATCAACCAGGACGGTGGGACTCGATAACCCGTTGGCCGTATCGGCATTGGTCGCGATTTTTTCGATCAACGTACCGTCTTCAGCATTGACGATATAAAGATAGGCCAACCCACTGGTGCTGTTATAGCCGCTGCCGAAAATTACCCCCCACTCACCATTTGCCAGCCGGGCGACAACCGGCTCACCAAACGTATAGCCGAGGTCGGCATCGGTGAATTCCCACATGACATCCCCGGAATCAAAATTATCCGGATCCGTCACATCCAGCGCAAAAATTGACTTCCCCCCGGCGCCGGAGGTTCCAATCAGCACGGTCCGCCAAGCGGCCCCGGAGTTGGAATTCCAGACATCATCGATATAAGCGTCGCCGACAACCGGGGAACCATCAACATAGTATTTATGGGTATAACCCGGCGCGGTAAGTCCCGCAAGGTCCGGATAAACCCCTGCTGGAATAAAGGCAAATTTTTCTTCGGCGGACGTCCCTGACGAAGAAATCTTCAGCGCATGCAGCATTCCGTCATTGGCCCCGAAATAAAGCATCGGCGACCGGCTCTGGTTTGCTGCAACATAGGCGCTGTAGGTCGATGCACCGGGATCGGTGGCGGGCAGGGAATCATAGTTGAAATCCAGGACGCTGACATAAGCGGGGGTTGAATTGATGATGTCGCCGAGCAGCTTTGTGCGAATCCGGTAGGTTGTCCCATCCTCCAGGGCGGAATCACCACGAATCCAGTTGAGATTATTGACGCTAACCAGGTCCGTCTGCTGCGACGTACTCAGGTTGCTGAAGTTCGCACCGGTAAACTCGAGGCCGGTTGTCCCGTTCCAGGTATAAATATTCCGGCTTGAATGAACCGGGATAACCCCGGAGTTATCCGTACTCCACTCTTCGGCTAAAATCGACCCGTCGGTCGCGAGTGGAAACGCAGCCAGAGATCCGCTCCAGTCGGCGCTGTTGAATTTGGCCTGATAGATGTAAGTCGTGTTGCCGCTGCCGGTGGAATTCAACCGGGTCGAGTTCGCTGCCAGCGCCGCCGCCGTGCTGGTATCTTTTTTGATCGTGTCAAAAATCGATTCCAGGGCGATTTTCAAAGAAAGGGTATCCGACGCCTGTAAAGCTGTCGTCGTACCGCCTGCCGTGGCCAGCTGATTCAACGCCGTCGCATCCGTCCCGTAAGGCATGGCAAAACCGACCACGTAGGTCTTTACACCATCTGTCAGTAATGCGGCAGCGGCGTCAGCGGCGTCCTGGAGGGCACTGGCACCGGAGGTGTTATTCCCGCTGGCATCGACGGAAGGCAGGCCGTCGGTCACCAGAATCACATAATCATGACCACAGGATTCCGGCAGGGGGTAACAGGCCGCGGTGTAACCTTCGGCGGTATTATTCCAACCGTTATTCGCGAAATAGTCTTTTGCGGTCAGTAAGGTCCCCTCGATCGGCGTCAATCCGGCGTTCTGCAGCGGGTAGGCACTGTCGGTCGGCGCATTTGTCGAAAATTGTGAGGTTCCAAGTTTGATGTTTAATTTTCCCGCCTGCGTCGAATCCAACAAGGCGATCGGGGTGTGTAAAAACCCACGCCCGGGACTTCCATTGGAAAACCAGGTGGGGCTGACGTAAGACCAGGACATGAAGCGCCCGAAATCGAGGATATTCTGTGCATAATCACTGTCGGTCGGAGAAAAGGTATATTGTCCGATCAAGGTAGTAAAACCTGCGGCGCTTTCGCTGGCGGTATTTCTCCAGGTCGGCAACACATCCGACGCAACGGTTTTATTCCGGAAGCAACGGTACGAATCCCAGGGACCGACGCTGGGAACTTCAAGACCGTTGTCAAACTCGGCCGTGACCGAGTAGCAGAAAGCATCCCCCTCGTTGTTGTTCGAGTAGAACGGAAGATTAACATTGAAGTGAATGTAATCTCCGGGGCTGCTGGAGTTCGCCAACCGATATTTTTTGGTGGTGGATGCGCGATTACCGGAGAAGGTCGGGTCATAATTTGCGGGATCAAAGCTGACATCATAAGGAGCATTATGGAGTTGCCGGCCGCTGACATTGGTCTGCCGATACGCCATCAAACCCATATTCAACTGTCCGGCGTAGGTTGTAATCAGGTTTTTAATCACCCCACGGGATATTTCAGACTTGCTGTTCGGGTCGGCACTGCCGACCGCGGCACCGGTGGCATCCTCATCCATGCTGTTGGAATTATCGAGGACCACCAGAACGTTGGCCTTGCCGCCGGTCGTCAGGAACAGCGGGACCTGGGACACAGCAGCAAACGCGGTCCCGGCACAAAAAACCATTCCACCAATGAGCAGTCCAGCCAATGTGTTTTTCATCATGACTTTTCTCCATCCGGGCAAAGACCCTGCCCTTAATTTACCTCAAATATGTTGACTGCAGCATCACCACGGAGCGTCCATTGGGACTCACCCCCCGGCTGGTGATCCGCAGCATATCCCGGTTGGTCGTTTTTGACTTGAATTTAACCGAGTTGCTCCCGTCATCAGCAATTTCCGCCACATATTCAACGATGCATTTTATTTCCGGCAAAGCCGGCGTTACGGTTAAATCTGCCGCCTGATATTGGATGGATTCCGTGTCGGAGGACCAGTTAACGGTGTCCCAGCGCGGCGTAGTGCCTACCGCAGTCGGTTGATACAACCCATTGGTACCGTCAAAAGCGGGCAGAATGACATAACCGGCCATTTGTGCCTCCGCAGATCTCAAGCCGGATTCTGCGGCTTGGAAAGCAGTCTGCCGCTGGCCCATATTGTTGGCCATCTTCTCTTCAATGGTCGAGGTCTGCATGGTGGTGATTCCCAGCAATGACAGGATGACCAGAATCATCAAACCGGCAATCAGCACCGCTCCACGTTCATTATTCAGCGTTGTTGTCATGCGAATCCTCATTTCAGGGCACCTTGTTGCGCAGGGTAAAAGTCGCCTTGAAAACCCGGCGCATGCGCCGATCATTGATCGGGCCGTAGTCCGGGTTTCCATCCCCATCAAGATCGTAGCTCGCCGTATCAACAGGGGTTTTTCCACCGATTTCAGTTTGCAGCAATAAAGCAATCCGCACAGCGACAACCTCACTCCAGTCAGCAGCGGCTCCTGCTGCCGTGACATAGGAATCGACCTGACGATCACCGTTGGTGTCGATACCGTAACGAATCTGCATCACCTCAACCCCCTGGACCAGCTCTTCGGCGACCACCGCTCCGGAGGCCCCGCTCGTCCCATCCCAACGCAACCGATACAGAGAGAGCACCCCACTGGGATTGTTCCGGATGTAGAAGATCAAACTTCTGATCTTGTAGACTTCTGCGCCGGATTTGTATCCTTTGCTTAATTTGGGAGGAGATAAATTTCCGGGGTTGGTGGAGACACCATGCGCCAGAGTTGCAGCAGGGTTGTTATTCGTGACCTGAAAAATATCCCCGCCGGTACAATCGCTGACGACAACAATATCTTTCTGGTCGATGCCGGTACGACTGACCACCTGAAGATTTGCTGAATTTGAGTTATTTCCGGTAATCTCAACCCGATCATCATCGTCGATCCCCCGGACAATAAGAATATCACCACCGCCAGCCGCACTGGGAATCACCGTTGTGTCAATCGCCGGTGTCCAACCGGCACCGTTCCAGTCGTATCCTTCAACGGCATTTGTAAAATCAAGAAATTCAGCGACATATCCCGTCCCGGTCGGTTTTAAATTATTGACAAGGTCGCCACCGAAGCACCCGGTGTATCCGGCGGCCCGGATCTCCCGACCCAAAATTTCCATGGCAAAACGAGCATTTTCCTGCAAGCGGGAAAATTGCTGATTCTCCCGGCTGCTGGTGGTGCTGCCGGTGAAGACCTGATAAACGCCGCCGAGGAGAACCAGGCCGATCACCATCGCCACCAGAAGTTCCACCAGTGACATCCCCCGCTGCCCAAGGTTCCGGTATGACATCATCTTTAAGCGCCTCATAGTTTGCTCACCACAACCACGGACGGGGTCGTATCATCCGCCAAACGTCCTTCAACCCACTGGACGGTGATGGTTACCGTCCAGGTCCCATCTACATTTGCAGCGACGGCAATCCCCCCCTGCCCGCCCGGCAGTGCAGAGGACGAATTCTGGGTCCCGGTAACCCCCCGGAGCCACTCGCGAATATCCTGAGCAGCAACGCTGTCAGGGACGGGAACCGCCGGAACCGCTCCGGTCAGGGCGAGATTATAATCTCCATTGGTTGCCGCCGTCCGATTGGCCCGCATCATATCGAGCATCTCGTAAGCATACTGCTGTGCCTGCGAACGCAGAAAAGCATTATGGTTCCCCTTCATCCCGCTGATCTGCATCCCGGCAACACCGAGCAGACCGATCGACAGGATAACCAACGCCACGAGAACCTCCACCAGAGTGAAGCCGTGCTGATTTGTCTGTGTACTTTTACTCATCTCGATCCTCATACTCATGGCCGATAACTTCTGATCCGCCCCATAGCCGTGACCTCAACATTCAGCTGGCTGTTGCCTGCGACAACTTTAATTTCATCATTGGCGGCGGTTGAGGCAAGAAAGCCGGTGGCGGCGTAGATCACTCGATCGGCAAGATTCGCATCGGCGGTCATCACCACATTGCCGCCGGGGGACTGGTAGACGCGCAAGATTGCGTCGGCACCATTGACCGTTCCGCTGCCGTCGTTGTCAACAAAAACAATCCAGCCCTGCTCCCAGTTTGTCCCTGCGGTATTACAGCTGGCTTGATCGGCGCTTTTGCAGACCGTGACCGTCGTTCCGCGGGTTACCGCTTCACTGCGGGCCAGATTGAACGCCGAAACCAGATCATTGGTTGCCGAAGTGACATTGCTGCTGTCGGTAAATCCCCTGAAACTGGGGATGGCGATCGCCGCCATGATACCGATGACAACCATGACCATAATCACCTCGATCAAAGTGAATCCTGCTTGTCGCCGGCATTTTGAGCAGAAAATCGTCTTTGTCATCATAATTCCTCGCAGATGGATAATCTCTTCATTGGCAAGGATTGATCCAACTCACAAACAGAAAGATAGTTCTTCTTTATTAACCGGTTACCACTCACGCAAAAAGAATACAAGGCTGATTACGCAGAAATTGCATAGTCCAGAAATGCATTTTTTGCACCATCAGCCACTGAACCGGGACAATTCAACTTTGAAACAACTTCCCTCACCCGCCTGGGATACGACCTCGATCCGACCACCAACCTCTTCGACAATCCGGTGACAGATCGAGAGCCCGAGCCCGGTTCCTTTTCCCGGCGGTTTGGTGGAGAAAAACGGATCAAATATTTTCCCGAGCTGTTCGGGTTTTATCCCGCAGCCGTTATCCGTAATTGTCAGCCAGAGAGTCTCCCCTGATTGTCCCGCCACTAATTCGACCTGTCCCCCGGCACGACAGGCCTGGGCGGCATTCAGCAGCAGGTTGACAAATAACTGCTGTAATTTGTGATCGCTGATTCTGGTTTTGTCCAGGGCCGCCGGCAAGCGATCAATCAGTTTGATCCCAACAAATGCGCCCTGATGCTCCAGCAGACTGACCGCCGAGCGCAGAACCGTAACCGGATCCAGCTCTTGCGCCTCGATATCTGTCGGACGCGAGAAATTCAGCAGCTCACGGACCAGATAATCGATCCTCGCCGCTTCTGTAATCGAACGCCGGACCACCTCGCGGTCATCGTCCTGCAATCGCCCTTTGAGAATTTCCAGGTAACCGATCAATGCCGCCAGCGGATTACCCAGCTCATGCGCCAATCCAGCCGCCAGTTGTCCGACCGACGCCAGTTTTTCACTGCGGATCAGCTCATCTCTGGTACGCTGTAATTCTTGGTTGGTCTGCTCAAGGGTCGAAATATGAACCTGAGTTTCCCGGCGACTTTCCTGCAGAGCCGCAACCATATGGTTAAAAGCATCGGCCAGACGGACAATCTCGGTCGGTCCGGCTGCTGGCAGGCGGGTCTCCAGATGTCCCCGGCTGACATCTTCGGTCGCCTGCAACAGGTTACGCGCCGGCCTGATCACATTCCGCTGCAACAGGTAGTAGCCGATAAAAACCAGCACGCAGCCGTAAAGCAGGACATACAGGAGAATCATCCGCTGCGACAGAAGCAGCCGATAACGGATATCTTCCAGCGAATAGCAGATTTCCAACAGACCGATAAAACGTTTCTGTTGATAGAGCGGCTGAACAAAGTGGGCGCTGGCTTCTGCGGCGGTAAAGGTTTGCAGCAGCGAAGGAAACTCGACCGATTCCAACGGCTGCCCGGAAAGACGGACCTGTTGACGCCGGATAGCGGGATAGGGTTCGACCTCACCACTGCGGAAGGATGCGATCAGCTGCAGGTCCGGACCGTACACCCACCAGCCTTCGTGATGCTGTTCTTCCGGGAGTTGGCGGAGAGTGGTTAAAACAAAAGGCGTTTTCTGTTCTGTGCCGCGGTAACTGTCCGCCAGAGCCCGGGCGATGGTCCCGGTCATCAATCGGAGCTGCTCAACTTTCTGCTCCAGCAGGCTCTGCCCGGTCAACCGCAACAGCATGACCCCGCCCAGCAGCAGTGCCGCCCCCATCAACAGGGTGAGGGTGGTCAGAACCTCGGTTCTCAGACCGGCAGTTTTGGGCACAACGCGCTCCAGATGAGGTGAGAATTGAACAGTTCATCATTTGAATTTATTAAGCTATCATAGTTTCATCGAAAAGAAAAATACAGGGTTTAAAAACAGGTGGAAAATAATGGATAATTACCGGTAACTCTTCAGCCGGATGGCCTCGGGGTGCCCACTTCAAGGGTGTCTGTCGCCTGGGGATGGCGACAGTCAAGCCCCATGGATGGGTTCATGCGGCCCTTGGGGTGGGCAGCGCGAGGGCAGCCAGCGCGTCGCTGAATAGTTACAATACCGAACCTGCGAAATCTTTATAAATCTCAGAAAGGGCCCCTGATGGTGAGAACTCCCTCTCTTGATAACAACGCCTGCATGACCCGGGATAAAAAACCATGCTGATCCCAAAGCGGAAATATTCCTTGCTGATTCTGCTGCTCGGTTGCAGTCTCCTGCTGAGCGGCTGCCTGTCTTCACTACTGAGCAAGCAGTCTCCGCAGAATTTCAACGAACAGCTCTATATTGATGCGCGCCTCGGTTTTGCCGTCAAACATCCCCTCGATTGGCAACGTTTGCAGATCCCGGTCTCTTCGCCGCAATATCGGGCTGACACCGTCCGCTGGCGGATCAAGGATCCCGAACAGAAGAATCACGACGCCGGGGAAATGCTGATCCGCAGTCGGCCGGCAGATCCGCGGGTCAGCCTGCCGGACCTGCTCAGTTCCTACCTTTCCAGCAAACCGGAGCTGAAAACGAGTCAGGTTGAGAGTTTTAATCACCCGTCGGGTCCGGCGCTGAAACTCCTCGGCCACGATGACAAACTGGGCCGTTTGGCGATTGCATTAAAGGGTCAGAAGCGTGATTTTATCATTTCGCTCGAGTTTCCCTCCGATCACTTTGAGGAATTACTGCCGATTTTTCAGGATATCATCAACACGTTTGTTGAGGTTGTAAAACCTGCAACACCACAATAACAGAGCTGTCATGTCCGCACCCGTTCACTCGGCCGATATCATCCGAAAATACTACGCTGGTCATCCCAAAGCCTGGCAAATCCTTCTCGAGCACAGCCGTCGGGTCACCTCCCGGGCCATCAAAATTGCTCGACAACTGCAGGGCAGCGAATCGCTCGATCTGCAATTTATCGCCGAAGCGGCCATGCTGCACGATATCGGCATCATCAAAACAAACAGCCCGGAACTGGGTTGTTCTGGCGACGAGCCCTACCTGCGGCATGGCGTGGCCGGTTGCGCGATACTCGAAGCAGAAGGCCTTCCCCGACACGCCCGGGTTTGTGAACGCCACATCGGCATCGGTTTGACCGCGGCAGAAATTGTTTCTCAGGGACTGCCGTTGCCGGCGCGTGATATGCTGCCGGTTACGCTGGAAGAACAGATTATCTGCTATGCTGACCTGTTTTATTCGAAGGGCAAAAAAAACCGTGACAGAGAAAAAACCGCAGATCAGGTTCGCAAGACGCTGACAAAATACGGTATTGAGAAACGAGAGGTTTTTGATCGCTGGCTGCAGTTCTTCGAACCTGAACGGAACTGATATGGAAACCTGGCTGCAACAGTTTGTACGCCTGCTGCCGGAGGGAAGCAGTTACTACCTGATCTTGTTGCTGATCGCCTTCGGTGAGTCGTTGCCGATCATCGGTCTGCTGTTGCCCGGCAGCACCCTGATCGTTCTGGCGGGCTTCCTGGCTTTTCACGGCAAGGGGCTGCTCCTGCCGATTTTTTTCTGTGCCGCCGGTGGAGCCCTGCTGGGGGACCTGCTCGGTTTCTGGCTCGGCCGACACTTCGGCGAACGGATACTGGCTCTCAAGAGTTTTCAGAAACGCCGACAGCTGGCAAAGCAAGCAGAAAGATTCTTCTATATGCATGGCGGTAAAAGTATCTTCTTTGCCCGTTTTCTCGGCCCGATCCGCGGCATCACTCCCTTTTTCGCCGGAATTTCGCGCATGCCGGGCCGACCGTTCGGCATTTATGCCTTTATCAGTGCCATTCTCTGGGGGATCGTCTATCCCGGGCTCGGGTTTTTAGGTGGGATCAGTTGGCAGCGGACACAAAGTTTGACTACCCGGGCCGGGCTGCTGGTTCTGCTGATTCTGGGACTAACCATCATCCACTACTGGCTGCGCCGCAGCCTGAAATTATCATCAGGAGACAGCAAGCATGGAGATTGAACTCAACCGGTTTGAAGCACGGCTGCTTGGAGCCTTTATCGAAAAAGAATTAACCACTCCCGACTATTACCCGTTAAGTGCCAACGCGCTGTGCAACGCCTGCAACCAGAAATCGAACCGTGCCCCGGTGATGCAGCTGGTTGAATCAGAGGTGATCGAGACAGTTGAACAGCTGCGCAAAAAAGGGCTGGCAATGCAATCGCAGGATGCCGGCAGCCGGGTCACCAAGTTCCGCCACACCCTGCGCGAACGCCTTTATCTGGACGACCACGAGCTGGCGGTTCTTGCCGAACTGCTGCTGCGTGGGGCACAAACTCCCGGCGAATTGCGTTCTCGGGCAGACCGCATGGCAAGCTTCAGCGAGCTGAGCAAAGTTGATGAGACACTACAGGAACTGATCGATAAAGAACCGCCGATGGTGATAAAACTGAGCCGCCAGCCCGGCCGTAAAGAGCATCGCTATATGCATCTGTTCTGCGGACCAATCGCGGACGATGAAACCGGCTCGCCAGAACAGACAGCTCAAACCATGCCGGGCCGGCCAATTGCGGAACTGGAAAAAGAAATAGAGAATTTGAAAATTGAGATGACCGAGTTAAGACGAGAATTTCAGCAATTCAAAGAGCAGTTTGATTGATGGATAGAAAAAAGGGCCCCATCAAGGCCCCTTTTTCAGTTTAAAACTGGTAGCGTAAACCCAGCATCAGAGCATAGGATTTCCAGTTGACCTGGTTGAGACGGGTACCGCCGCGGGTTCCATCCGCATAGTAGGTGGTATCAACGCCGCTGTCGGTCTGCCAACGTTGTAGATTCCCGGAAAAAATCACCGACCAGCGTTGATCAAGTTCATAAACAGACTTCAGATTAATCACCAGTCCGGTACCGTTGGCATCGTGTTCAAAGCTGACCGGATGGGCAAGAAGACTGCGCAGATTCCAGTTAGCCTCGCTAAAATAATCAACAATATGGTACTCACCGGTCAGCTCAAAATCCAGTTTCGCTACCGGTTTCATCCGCAGGTTCAAACCGAACCAGGGCCCCCACCAATAGGCCTTGTATGAACTGTCCAGCCCGGCAATCGGACCGACCAGTGGAGGCGTCGGGCTATGACCCGCATCAGAAACCGTCTGTACCCCATCAGTCATCGACAGATCCTGCATATGCACAGAATAGCCGACCAGCGGCGCGACCGACAGTCGTCCACGCAACAGCTCATAGTTAGGCCCAAAGGCTCCACTGACATCAAAGGTAAAACCCTTATCAGCCTGATTAATCGATCGGGACCACTCCGATGTGCGATTATCTCCGTCATAATCCGAATCCTGATTGACGCCGGCAACGATTCTTCCACCAGCCAGCTTCCCGAGAAACAGGGTATTCGTCTTCAACCAGAGAAGATCCTTGGTCTCGGCCCGGCCGTCCAGCTGCAACTGGAAAATCTGCAGGTCGCTCCAGGTTAATTCGGAAAGAACGTTCGGCGTTGTACCGCCGTTGTTGCCGGCAATGTTCCAATCAAGTTGATCGACACGATAGCCCAGCGAATAATCCAGGCTGAGGCTCTTTAACCTTCCAGTTTCAGCGGCAGCAAAGGAGTTAACGGAGAAAAAAACAATCAGCAGAAAAACCAGAACAAACCGGTGGCAATTCAATATCATAAGTCGATCCAGTGGCAGAAAATCATTGTAGTGGTTCAGCTACATTTGACTAAACACATCTTTGTAACATAAATACGATTAAAAAGGCCGCTCTATTTTTCAGAGCGGCCCTCATTTTACGACTTAACTTTCAATCTTACTTTCCGTAACCGTCCATCTCATCAAACTGCAGGTATTGGTAGATGGCATCGGCCTTCGGAGCGACCCGCTCCATGTAGACAGCCAGGTATTCGGCCGGAGTCGGCAGCTTGCCCATTTTGGAGGTCACGGCTCCCAGCTCGGCGGAACCGAGATAGACCTTGGCACCATTACCGATCCGATCGTCAAAGTTACGGGTACTGGTCGAGAACATGTTGACGCCATCGGGAACGCGCGCCTGGTTGCCCATGCAGAGCGAGCAGCCGGCGATTTCCAGACGGGCCCCCACCGCACTGAACACCGAGAAGACCGCCTCTTCCTTCAGTTTCTGCTGATCCATCCGGGTCGGCGGGCAGACCCAGGTCCGGACGTTCGGGTTGAATTTCTCGCCGCGCCAGATCTCGGCAGCAGCACGGAAGTGACCGATATTGGTCATGCAGGAGCCGATAAAGACATCCTGAATCGGGGTGCCGGCAACCTCGGAGAGCAATTTGACGTCATCAGGATCGTTCGGGCAGGCCAGGATCGGCTCGGTGATTTCAGCCAGATCGATTTCGATCACCGCGGCATATTCGGCATCGGCATCGGCCCGGATCAGTTGGGGATCCTTGAGCCAGTCTTTGACCGCATCAATCCGGTTACGCAGCGTCTGCGCATCCTGATAACCATCCTCGATCATCTTTTCCATCAAAGCGATGTTGGAGCGCAGATAGGTGCAAACCGACTCTTCGGAAAGCTGGATACAACCGGCGGCGGCGGAACGTTCAGCAGCGGCGTCGGTCAGTTCGAATGCCTGCTCTACGGACAGGTCGGGCAGACCTTCCATCTCCAGAATCCGGCCGTTGAAGATGTTTACTTTATTTTTCTTCGGTACGGTCAGCAGCCCCTGTTTGATCGCCCAGTAGGGGATCGCGTTGACGGCGTCACGCAGGGTGAGCCCTTCATTGAGTTCGCCTTTGAAACGGACCAGCACAGATTCCGGCATATCGAGCGGCATAAACCCGAGCGCGCCGGCGAAAGCCACCAGACCGGAGCCGGCCGGGAAGCTGATCCCGATCGGGAAGCGGGTATGGGAGTCACCACCGGTGCCGACAGTATCAGGCACCAGCAGACGGTTCAGCCAACTGTGAATAACCCCGTCACCGGGACGCAACGGCACGCCGGCACGATCAGAGATGAACTTCGGCAGGGTTGCATGCATCTTCACATCTGCCGGTTTCGGATAAGCCGCGGTGTGGCAAAAGGACTGCATGAACATCGGCGACTGGAACTTGAGACAGGCCAGCTCCTTTAACTCATCAGCCGTCATCGGACCGGTGGTGTCCTGGGAACCGACGGTGGTCATGAGCGGCTCGCAGGCGGTACCGGGCAGAACCCCGTCAACACCACAAGCACGACCGACCATCTTCTGGGCCTGGGAGTAACCCTGCCCGGCTTTCGGGGTCGGGTTTTCCGGCTGGGCAAAGACATCGGTTTCCGGCAGACCGAGACCCTCACGAGCGGCAGTTGTCGCCGCGCGACCGATAATCAACGGGATCCGGCCGCCGGCACGGAACTCGTCAGGAACGGTATTCGGTTTGATAGCAAAGGTCGACACGACCTCACCCGCTTCGTTGGTCACTTCACCTTTAACCGTATTTATGGTGATCACGTCGCCCATATTAATGTTGGCAACATCCATCCGCAACGGCAGAGCACCGGAATCCTGCGCGGTATTAAAAAAGATCGGCGCAATGACACCGCCGATGATGACACCGCCACGACGCTTGTTGGGCACGGCCGGGATATCATTACCGATACACCAGAGGACGCTGTTACAGGCGGACTTGCGGGAAGAGCCGGTACCGACCACATCCCCGACAAAAGCAACCTGATGACCTGCCGCCCGCCACTTGGCGATCTCTTCAATCCCGCCCGGAAAACGGGTTTTCCCCATGGCCAGAGCATGCAACGGAATATCTGGACGGCTCCAGGCATCACCGGCCGGAGAGAAATCATCGGTATTGATTTCACCCTCAACTTTAAAGACCTTGACAGTGATAGTTTCCGGCAATGCGGGTTTATTGGTGAACCACTCGGCATTGGCCCAGCTGTCAACAACCTTCCTGGCGGCAGCATTGCCCTTGGCCAACGCAATCACCTGCTCAGCGGCATCGTAAACGTAAGTCAAACCGGACAATGCCGTTGCAGCTTCAGCAGCCAGCTCGCCATTATCGAGAGCTGTGATCAACGGCTGAACATTATAACCACCGATCATCGTCCCGAGGATCTGGACGGCTTTAATCTTGTCAATCAATGGTGAACTTTTGGCACCGGTCAGAAGATCCGCCAAAAATGCGGCTTTGACTTCGGCGGCCGGATCAACGCCGGGAGAAATCCGCTCGGTGAGAAGATTCATCAAAAAATCTTCTTTGCCAGCGGGAGGGTTCTGCAGTAATTCACAGAGACCGGTGGCCTGCTCCGGATTCAGCGGCAGCGCCGGAATCCCCAGAGCATTACGTTCTTCCTCATGCTTCAGATAAGCTTCAATCATCTCTCTCCTCCAGTATCAGGTTTGCAGTATCTACTGCTCTAATGTCTTGTCCGAACACCAGTTTACCCGTTGCCAGGCGGGATCGGTCAGCAGGCAAAACATTGCATACTGTATACGATTCAAACCCTGCCTGTCAATCATCCGAATCGCTAAATTCAAGTTTATCTGACAGGTCGGTGACAGACCATAAACGCCGAAACAGTGGCAGCAATCTCGCGATAATGACATTTTCTGTCACACAATAAAGATAGAGTTCAGGACAACAACAGCCAAGGGGAGATGATAAATGTTCGAGGTATTTTTACTTTTAAGTGTCATGCTGATTGTGATCGGTCAACTCTTACCGGAAGAAGGGTCGCAATTCCAGGATGAGCTTCCAGCGGGGCAATCGATCAAAACAGAATCGCGGCGAAAATTTTCACGCAATGATAAGCATCGCTACGTCAGGCGCAACAAAAAACAGCCCCACCGAAAAAGTACCGGCAGGGCTGTCAGCTGAAACATACAGGAAATGTTTATTTGATTTTGAGCAGCTCAATTTCAAAAATCAATGCCGCATTCGGCGGAATCACTGGAGGTGCTCCACGCTTGCCATAGGCCAGCGCGGGGGGAATCACCAATTCCCACTTGGATCCTTCCTTCATCAGTTGCAGCGCCTCGGTCCAACCCGGGATCACCCCACCCACCGGAAAACTGACCGGTTCACCGCGTTTATAGGAGCTATCAAACTCGGTACCATCGATCAGGGTGCCCTTGTAATTGACTTCAACCGTCGATTCCGCTTTCGGCGAGGCGCCCTTCCCTTCAGTAATGACCCGATATTGTAAACCGCTGGGCAAAGTTTTAACACCCTTCTTTACGGCATTTGCTTTTAAAAACGCGATCGCCTTTTTAGCATTCTCGGCGGCGGCGGCGGCCAAATCAGCCATCTGTTTCTTCTGCATTTCCTGCTGATAGGCCATCAGGACCTGCCCCATCTGCTCTTCACTCAGCAGCGTTTTTTCACTTTTGAATGCAGCCTTCAAACCGGCAGCGATACTTTCCGGATCGGCATCGAGATTCTGCTTTTTCATATTCAAGCCGATGTTCATGCCGATCGCATAGCCAAGTTTTTCCTGCTGTGTTTTCAGCGAATTCTGGGCGAATGCTGCGGTTGCGATAAAAGAGATCAGCAACAGCAGAACCATGCTCCTTTTCATAATGACTCCTCAAGACGTTTGAAAGCTAAAAAATAAGAAGGCTCGGTACATTTCACCGAGCCTTCTTATAGCTTATCTCAATTATTCCAGCAACCGAATTACTTTTCCAGCAGATCCTTGACTTTTTCAAAACCGATATTATAGGCTTTTTTATTCAGGTCGATAAAAGCTTCCGGAACCTTTGCCAGAACCGCCTTTTCACCAGACTCACGTTTTACAACATCAGTCAGGGCGATCATTGCCCCCAACGCGATGACATTGGCAACAATTTCACGGCCGACCTCTTCCTTTGCGGTCCGCATAATCGGCATATCGTAAACCTTGTAATCACCTTGCGGCGGATTTTTAACAAAATCAGAGTCAACCAGTAACAGGCCGCCCGGCTTGATCCCGACAGCATACTTGTCAGCTGCCTCCTGAGTCATTGCCAGGCAGGCATCAACAACCGTTGCCTTCGGATAATCAATCGGCTCTTCGCTGATAATAACCTCAGACTTGGACGCACCGCCACGGGCTTCAGGACCGTAACTTTGCGATTGTACTGCGTACTTGTTTTCGATAATCGACGCTGCTTCAGCCAGAATAATTCCAGCTGTGATCAGACCCTGACCACCAGCACCGGAAAACCGAAGTTCATATCTTTCTGCCATGATTCTCGTCTCCTTAGGGTGGTATCAGGCGCCCTGCGCGCGTTTGATAAGCTTAGCGTACTGCTCGGTGTACTCAGGCTTCTCAGTGTTATAAAGAACGCCGGTCAGCACCTTACCTTCAAGTTGCTCTTCAGTCATCTTGGCAGCAGCGGTCACCGGCACGGCAGTCTCCTTAAGACGCTTCATCATGTCGATCACACTACGGAATTTGTTCCGCCGACCGTAAGTCGTCGGACAATCGTCAAGAATTTCAATAACCGCCAACCCTTTGTGACGAATCCCTTCGGCAATCAACTTATCGATCTGAACGGCATGATAAGCCGTTCCACGGGCAACAAAGGTTGCACCGGCACCGATTGCCAGCTTACTGATATCGAAAGTCGGATCGGGATTCCCGTACACGGTGGTCGATGCTTTGGCTCCGGTCGGGGTGCAGGGAGAGAACTGGCCACCGGTCATTCCATAAATACTGTTGTTCATGATGACATAAGTCATGTCGATATTGCGCCGACAGGCATGGATGAAGTGGTTACCACCGATGGCAGTTCCGTCACCGTCACCGCCGACAACAATCACATTCATATCCGGCTTGGCCATCTTGATGCCGGTCGCAAAAGCAGCAGCGCGGCCGTGTGCCGTGTGCAGAGTACAGGTATCCAGATAACCGGGCAGACGACTGGCACAGCCGATACCCGAAACAACCGCGGTATTGTCACGATCAAGCTCGCAGGTATCCATCGCCCGGATCAGCCCCTTCATGACAATACCGTGTCCGCAACCAGGGCACCAGATATGCGGCAACTTGCCCGGACGGATCGACTTTTCGTAATCGTAAGCCATTAGAGGACCTCCTTAACCTTGTCGATAATCTGACCCGGATTAATCGGCTCACCATCGACACGCCCGATATGGGCAACTGTGCAATTTCCTTTGGCAACACGCTCAACCTCGCGGACCATCTGCCCCAGGTTCATCTCCGGACAAACGATCGCCCCGGCCTGATCGGCCAGTTCGGCAACACGTTTTTCGGGGAAGGGCCACATCGTCAACGGACGGAACATCCCGGCTTTGACGCCGTCTTTACGCAACTCATTGACGGCGTAGCGGGCACTGCGACTGGTCGACCCGTAAGCAAAAAGAATCACCTCGGCATCATCAAGCAGGTATTCCTCGTTCTTCTGAATATCCTCCTGATTCAGCATAATCTTATCAATTTGCCGACGTTCTTCTGCATCCACCAGCTCTGCTTTGGTGGTCGGGAAACCGTCGGCGGCTTTATTCAGACCGGTGACATGATAGCGATAGCCGCTGCCGAAAGAGGCCAACGGCGGAACCAAGCCTTTGCTGGCGTCGTACGGTTTATATTCCTCAGGCGGAACGGAGGGAGCCTCGCGATCAATAACCTCAAGCTCACCCGGCTCGGCATATTCAACTTTTTCGCGCATATGAGCGCAAATTTCATCAAGCTGAATCTGTACCGGCATACGATACTTTTCAGCCAGGTTAAACGCCCGAACGGTCTCCTCGTAAATCTCCTGGCAGGATGCCGGGGTCAAAACGATGGCCGCATGATCGCCGTGGGTTCCCCACATCGCCTGCTGCATATCGGACTGACTGGGACCGGTCGGCATCCCGGTTGAAGGTCCACCGCGCTGCACGTTAACAATGACGCAAGGGATCTCGGCAATACAGGCATAACCGAGAAGCTCCTGTTTAAGCGACATACCGGGACCGGACGTTGAGTCGAGTGCCTTGGCGCCGGTCAGCGCTGCACCGATAAGTGCCGCAATTGCACCGATCTCATCTTCCATCTGAATAAACTTACCACCGATCTTGGGAAGCTCGATCGACATGACCTCTGCCACCTCGGTCGACGGGGTAATCGGATATCCGGCGAAGAAACTACATCCGGCATAAAGCGCGCCCTGTGCACACGCCTCATTGCCCTGGATTAAAGCTACTTTTTTAGCCACGAACTGACCTCCTCTAGCGTTTTACAGCTTGTGAACTTTGATGGCGAAGTCTGGGCAACGCAACTCACACTGATTACAGGCGATACATGCATCAGCGTTGGCGACCTCGACGACAAATGCGCCCATCTCCAATACCTTGGTGGGGCAGAACTCAACACAGATGCTGCACCCTTTACAGTACTTTTCGATGATCTCAATTTCCGCTTTCGCGCTCATTAGCGTTTTTCTCCTTTGCACGTAATTGCTGTCTACTCCAAGAAACAGCTTGACTAAAGCGGCGGAATCCTAACACACGTGGTGACCATGCGCCAGAAAATTATTGTATACAGGATACTTAAACCACTTTGTCCATTCCGTTTCATTTTGCCGCAGCAGACGAAATCACAATCATTTCATGCAGTTTTTATATGTTTTACTCAGAAAAGAAGGGCAGCCTCTCGGCTGCCCTCTCGGTTTTATCCAGCAAGCAGCTTAAATTCCCATGCTGCCGACAAGTTCTTTGACCGCAGCCACAGAGTTATCCATCAGTGCCTGCTCGGTCTCGTCAAGTTTAAACTCAATGATCTTCTCGATCCCCTCTGCGCCGAGGACACAAGGCACACCGACGTAGAAGCCATCTACCCCGAACTCACCGGTCAGCAGAGCACAGGTCGGCAGAACGCGTTTCTGGTCCTTAAGGATCGACTCGGCCATGGCTACAGCCGAAGAAGCCGGACTGTAGAAAGCACTGCCATTACCGAGCAGCTTGACAACTTCGCCACCGGCGGCCTTGGTCCGCTCGACCATAGCGGTCATGACTTCCTGAGCTTTGGCGGCAGTTCCATACTTCCGCTCAAGCAGTTCCATCACCGGGATACCACCGACACTGGCATACCGAACCAGGGGAACCATGGTATCGCCGTGACCACCGAGGGTCATTGCGGTCACATCCTTGACGGACACACCCAGCTCCCAGGCGATAAAAGCAGCAAACCGGGCAGAATCGAGCACACCGGCCTGACCCATGACCCGCTCAGGTGCGAAGCCGGTAATCTTCTGACAGAGGGTCACCATGGCGTCGAGTGGGTTGGAGATGATAATGACAAAGGAATCAGGAGCATACTGCTTGATGCCTTCGGCAACCGAGGTCATGATCTTGGAGTTGACTTCGATCAGATCATCACGACTCATGCCCGGTTTACGCGGCAGACCGGCAGTAACGATAACAATGTCTGCACCAGCGATATCTTTGTAATCGTTGGTTCCGGTCACGCTGACATCAAACCCGTCAACCGGGGAAGCCTCTGCAATATCCAGAGTTTTTCCTTGCGGCATGTTCTCGACAATGTCAAACAAAACGACATCGCCCAGCTCACGAAGCGCGCAAAGTTGAGCAAGTACTCCACCAATCTGTCCACCACCGATCAGAGCAATTTTTGGTCTCGCCATTCTCTCTCTCCTTTAATAATAATTTTGCTTACCGTTAACGACAAGCACGGAATAACCCGGTTTGTCCCTGGACCTGAGCACACGAGTTAACGGTGTATACAGTATACAAACAATTTTTGACTGTCAAGAGCACTTTGCGTCTTAAAGTAAAATTATCCTTACCGAGAATACAGCCCCGCTAATACACCGTTTTAAAAGGTTTTTCCATGCACGTCCCCGTCTGCCGAAAAACGGTAGCCCGCAAAACAGCGTCCATCCCCTCCAGATGTCGACCAGGCGGTCTTTTCTCTCTCGACAGAAAGTCTTATCCTGCAAACCCTGGCGCCAGTTAAAACAAGTGCAACTCCACGGCTTCCCGTCGGGCCGCTTCAATCTCTTCAGGGCTTTTATCTCTTGGAATCAAAAAGATCTGGCCGGGGAAAATCTGCTGCGGATCCTTGATCTGGTCCCGATTGGCTTTATAAATCAACGGCCAGAGCATGGCATCTTTGTAGACTTCCGGTCGTGCTGCGATCATTGAGAGATTCTCGCCCGGGGCAACTTCAATCTTATCCACCAGCTTCACCGGGGGGGCGACGGGGGCCCGCTTCACCGCGGGCGCGACAGGTGGCGCCGGTTTAGCAACCACAGTTTTTTCAGCCGGCTTTTTATGCTGCTTGCGTAACAACTCAGCTTGTGCTCGTTGCTTTGCCAGGCGTTGTTCGGTTGCCCGTTTCTGCTGCGCCAGGACCTGTTGTTTTTTCTTCTCGACCGTCAAACGGAGAGCTTTATCTGCATAGTCCTGTGCCAATTCAAGCGACAATTCGGCCTTCCGATAACGCCCCTTCTGTACCAGCTCTTCGGCAGTCCGCAAATTTTCACTGGCCAATTGATACATTTCAGGTGCCAGGCGTGAGGCCCCCGAGGCATAAGCATGAGCAACACTGCTGCGCGCATCTTTCAGTTCTGCAACGGGCGGTTTGGCACAACTGGTCAACAAAACCATCCCGACAACCAACGTCATCAACAGACGCATAAACATCTGCCCTCTTTTCATCCAGATAGGGGTAATACGCAAAATTGACTACTTCTGCCGAGCCCGCAAACGGATACCCAGCTCCTGCAACTGTTTTTCGCTGACCTCATTGGGCGCTTCAGAAAGCAGGCAGGTCGCCTTCTGGGTTTTCGGGAACGCGATGACGTCGCGAATCGATTCGGCACCGGTTAAAATCATCATCAGCCGATCGAGACCGAAGGCGATGCCACCATGCGGCGGCGCACCGAAACTCAGCGCATCGAGCAGGAAACCGAACTTCTCACGAGCTTCAGCTGCGTCGATGCCGAGCAGTTCAAACATCCGTATCTGAACCGCCGGATCATGAATACGAATACTTCCGCCGCCGACCTCTGAACCGTTCAACACCAGGTCATAAGCCTGGGCGCGCACGCTGCCGGGCGCGGAGTCGAGCCGCGGGATATCTTCCTCGAGCGGAGAGGTGAAGGGATGATGAACGGCGACGTGCCGTTTTTCCTCTTCATCATATTCAAACAACGGGAAGTCAGTAATCCAGACAAACCGGTAATCGTCTTTACGTGTCAGTCCCAACTTCTGCCCCAGACGGCCACGCAAGCGCCCCAGCGCCTCATTGGTGATCGAGGGTTTATCTGCGACAAACAACAACAGGTCGCCGACCTCGGCACCGAGTTCGCGGTTCAGCGCCGCTAATTCGTCAGCCGTAAAGAACTTGGCGATCGGCGACTGCCAGCCCTCCTCGGTGACCTTGACCCAGGCCAGCCCCTTGGCACCGTAGATTTTGACAAAATCGGTCAGGCCATCCAGTTCTTTACGGGAAAAGGTCGCACAACCCTTGGCGTTGAGCGCTTTCACCAGGCCGCCGTTGGCAGCCACATCAGCAAAAACCTTGAACTGCGAATCGGCCACCAGCGCGGTGATGGTGATCAGCTCCAGATCGAAACGCAGATCCGGGTTGTCGACACCGAAGCGATCCAACGCCTCGGTATAAGAGAGGCGGGGGATCGGCAACGCAACCTCGACATCGATCGCCACCTTGAAGATGGTCGCCATCATGCCTTCCATAATCGTCATCACATCGTCACGGCTGACGTAACTCAACTCGCAATCGATCTGGGTGAATTCAGGCTGACGATCAGCCCGCAGGTCCTCATCCCGGAAGCACTTGACGATCTGGAAATAGCGGTCAAAACCGGAAACCATCAGCAACTGTTTGAACAATTGCGGCGACTGCGGCAGGGCGTAGAAATTACCGGTATTCACCCGGCTCGGCACCAGGTAATCGCGGGCTCCTTCAGGGGTGCTTTTGGTCAACACCGGGGTCTCAATCTCGATGAAACCCTGTTCATCGAGATAATTCCGTACCGTCTTGGCCACCAGATGACGCAGCCGCAAATTGTTCTGCAGAACCGGACGGCGCAGATCAAGAAAACGATACTTCAGGCGGATATTCTCAGCGACTTCGGTATACTCATCAATCATGAACGGCGGCGTTTCTGAACGGTTCAATATCCGCAGTTCGCTGATTTCAACCTCGACCTCGCCGGTCTTCATCTTCGGGTTGACCGTCCCCTCCGGGCGGGGTGAAACTTTGCCGTGCACCGCCAGGACAAACTCGTTGCGCACCTGCTCGGCCTTTTTGAGCGAAGCGAGGTCACGATCGGGATCAAGGGCCAGCTGAATGATCCCTTCACGATCCCGCAGGTCGATAAAGATCAGGCCCCCGTGGTCCCGCCGCCGCTGGACCCACCCCATCAGGCAAACCTCCTGACCGATATGTTCAGCAGTCAGATCACCGCAGCGATGGGTTCTTTTCCAATTTCCGAGTTTGTCGTTCAAAATATTCCTCCCAAAAGAGTGCCGTCACAGACAAGTCATTGCATGTCCGGGCAAACGTTGATTATAAGAATCAGATTCCCAACCGGTCAAGCAGAAGCGGCACGACCGGCAGCGATATTTTTCTGTTATCCCACATCTCCGGCAAGTTTTTCCGTCAGCACCCGGGCCAGACTCTCCAGCGCGACCGGAGACTGACTGCCATCAGCCATATTTTTGTTGTGCCTGCCCCGAGGTCAATTCTTCCTCACCGATAATCAGGGTATAAGCGGCATGCAGCTTGTTCGACCGCCGCAGCTGCGCTTTAAGACTTTTCCCCTGATAATCCATCTCCGCCCGGATTCCGGCGCGCTGCAGACGGGACATCAGCACAAAGGCCTGATCCGCCGCTGCGTCACCGAGCGCGGCGATAAACAGCTGCGGTACCGCCGGAGCGATCCGCTCTGCTCCCTTCATCAGGACCAGACGTTCGACCCCGATGGCAAAACCGATCCCCGGCAGCGCCGGTCCACCGAGACCTTCCACCAGGCCATCATAACGACCGCCCGCCGCCACGGCATTTTGTGAACCGAGCTGATCGGTGACCAGTTCAAAAGTGGTCCGTACATAATAATCGAGTCCACGCACCATCCGCGCATTGACCGCAAAAGGTATTTCCAGCACCGTCAGGTGTTTTTTCACCGCCGTAAAATGGTCGGCACAAGCGCCACAAAGATGTTCAAGCATCGACGGCGCATCAACCGTTGCTGCTTTGCAACCGGCCGCCTTACAGTCGAGAACCCGCAACGGATTGGTCTGATAACGCCGCTGGCAATCGGCGCACAATTTATCGAGCCGCTGCTCAAGATAAGTGATGAGCTGCTGCCGGTAGGCCGGTCGACAGTCGGGACAACCGAGAGAGTTGACCTGCAATGACACCGCGTCGATACCGATCTG
>JAADGW010000290.1 GCA_013152145.1 Deltaproteobacteria bacterium | reverse complement strand
AGAATCCGCCCATGATCTTCGTTGACCGCCTTGACCATGATCCGCTTGACACCGAGTTCTTTCAGAAACAGGGTCGTCAAGGTGGCGGCATGTGACCGCTCTCCGATCGCGACCACCACCGCGTCCATACCGGCCACCCCCTGCCCCTCGAGAAACTCCCGGTCAGCGGCATCGGCCAACACGGCATAGCTGCAATGCTCCTGCAACTGCTGAATATGGTTACGATTATTATCAATAACCATCACCTCGTGACCCTCATCATACAAATTTGAGGCCACATGAAAACCGAAGTTCCCTGCTCCAATGACACAGAATCGTTTCATGGCTCACCCTATCATGATCTGTTCTTCGCTGTAGCGCACGGCCCCCTGCCGGGCACGACGAATAAAAGCAAAAGCGAGAGTCAAAAGACCCACCCGTCCGATAAACATCAGAAAAATAATAATCAGCTTGCCGAGCGGCAACAATTTCGCGGTCACCCCGAGCGACAGCCCGACCCCCGACCGTGGCAAAAGCCGAAACCGCCTCAAACGCGTAGGCCAGAAATGCCCCGCGGCTCTCATTCGCCGGCAGCCCGTAGGTCTGCACAGAAAGCAGTAGGAAAATTGCGGCTCCGCAGACGAGAAAAGAGAGCAGAATCAGAGTTAATGCCCGCGTCGTCAGCTCCTCGGGGATTGTGCGCCGGAAGATATTGGTATGTTTGGCACCCTGCAACCGGCTCTTCAGGATGGCAAACACCAGCGCCAGGCTGGTGGTTTTAATCCCGCCGCCGCAGGATCCCGGCGAGGCACCGACAAACATCAGGAACAACAGCACAACCAGCGAAGGG
Organism: Deltaproteobacteria bacterium; assembly: GCA_013152145.1. Taxonomy (GTDB): domain Bacteria; phylum Desulfobacterota; class Desulfuromonadia; order Desulfuromonadales; family Geopsychrobacteraceae; genus Malonomonas. The sequence goes on along the minus strand of JAADGW010000290.1, from coordinate 2,278 downwards.
ACTTCCATATAATTCAGGTCAAGACTGTTGAACCCCGCCGTACGAGCGGAAACCGACTGAAACAGCATCGACCAGAAACCGTCACCCGAGCTCAGATGGTGCAGTTCAGAGGGGGTTTCCAGCAGCCACAGGAGCACTGCTCCTCCCAGCGAGAGGACCAGACTGACGACAAGAACCAGGCGACTGTGCAAAGACAGCCGATGTCGCCGTGCGGTTTTTCTTTTCCGCGTCATTCCGGAAATCTCCTGCAGAACCAGGAATCCAAGGCCGCCCGTGGTGATCAGAAAAATCAGCGTCAGGTTGACAACGGGATCGCCCCGAAAACCGATCATACTGTCCGAAAAAAGGGAGAATCCGGCGTTGCAAAAAGCTGAAATCGAATGGAAAAGAGCGCTGTAAAGTCCGTTCGCCCAGCCGAGCAGCGGGACAAACCGGAACGCCAGCAGCAGGGTCCCCAGCCCCTCGATAATCACCGTCAGCAGAAAAATACCACGGATCAGCTCTTTCAGGGAGGCGTAGGGAAAAGGTAACAGCGTCTCTTCGATCAAACGCCGACCGTGCAGGCTGAACCCGTCCCCCAGGTAAGAGAAGAGATAAACCGAAAACGTGGTGATCCCGAGACCGCCGGTCTGAATAAGAAACAGAACCACCAGCTGACCGAAAAGGCTCAGCTGACTGCCGGTATCAACAACCGTCAGGCCGGTGACGCACTGGGCGCTGGTGGCGGTAAACAGGGCATCAAGAAAGGTCAGCGGCTGACCGATGGCCGCCTGCGGCAGGCAGAGAAGCACGGTCCCGAGCAATATGGCCGTGGCATAATAGCCGAGCAACGCCTGATTGGGGGACAAGCGGCCGAGTCGTTTTGCGAAAGAAACAGGCGGTTTCAATGGGTCCGGTTGCTCCTTTTAGAGGTCTGAACGAACGGGAAGAAGGACACGGAAATGTCCGGCGGGAAAAGCTTTACGACTTTGTCCGAGCAGCCTTTTCTGCAATCCCCGACAGTCCGAAGCGACGCCGCAGTTCGGCATAAATCTTCTCCGGGGGAATCTCGTAATAACCGAGCAGCACCAGCACGTGAAAAAACAGATCGGCAACTTCGTAAACCAGTTCCTCTTTGTCGCCGCCTTTGCCGGCAACGGCGGTTTCGGTCGCTTCCTCGCCGACCTTACTGAGAATTTTGTCCAGTCCCTTATCGAACAACGATTTCACGTACGACTTCTCGCCGTCCGCCAGCTGCTTGCGCTGCAGGATAATCTGATAAACCGCTTCGAGGATATCGTCACTCGGAATATTCCGTTCAGAGACGGGCATACTGTCGCTCCTTAAATCCGTACCGGGACGCCGTGCTGCTTGAGATATTTTTTACACTCGGCAATGGTGTATTCCTTGAAGTGAAAAATCGATGCCGCCAGCGCCGCGCTGGCCCCACCTTCGACCAGCCCCTCGCGGATATGCTCGAGGTTGCCGACCCCGCCGGAGGCGATCACCGGGATCTCGACCGCATCGCTGACCGCACGGGTCAGTTCGATATCGTAGCCATCCTTGGTGCCGTCGCAGTCCATCGAGGTCAGCAGGATCTCGCCGCAGCCGTACTCTGCCATCCGTTTCGCCCACGCGATGGCGTCAATCCCGGTCGAGTTACGGCCGCCGTGAGTGTAAACTTCCCAAGCCTGGGGATCTGAACCTGCGACCCTGCGGGCATCTATCGCGACAACAATACACTGACTGCCGAAACGTTGTGCCGCCTCGCGGACGAACTCGGGACGTTGCACCGCGGCGGTATTGATCGACACCTTGTCGGCCCCGGCGTTGAGCAGGTTACGGATATCGGCAACTTCGCGCACCCCACCGCCGACCGTCAACGGCATGAAAACCCGCTCGGCGGTCTGCCGCACCACATCGAGAATGATGCCGCGCTTATCGCTCGAGGCGGTGATATCGAGAAAGGTCAGTTCGTCAGCACCCTGTTCGCAATAGGCCTCGGCCGCTTCGACCGGATCACCGGCATCGCGCAGACCGACAAAATTGACCCCCTTGACGACCCGGCCGTCCTTGACATCGAGACAGGGAATAATGCGTCTGGTCAGCATTCTCTACCCCTTTTCACCTTTGGTCAGCGCCACCGCTTCGCGCAGGTCGATGGCGCCGGAATAGATCGCCTTGCCGGTAATCACCCCGGTGACTCCGGAGGATTCGATCGCCATCAGACGGCGGATATCGTCGAGCGTCGACAGGCCGCCGGAGGCAATCACCGGGATACTGATCGCTTCGGCAAGGA
>JAADGW010000264.1 GCA_013152145.1 Deltaproteobacteria bacterium | reverse complement strand
TTCCCTTCCGCCTCAATTTCACCGCTGACCTGATTCCACCAGAGAATCCGGCTGCGCACTTCGGTCTCACCCTGAGTCAACTGAACGTTGCCGCTGGCCCGATAACGCCCGCTGGCTTCATCGTAACTCAGCTCGTCCGCTTCCAGATTGACCGGCAGCTCGGATTTACCGACCCGACTCCAGTCGGCCGCGGCGGCCGATAACGGACAGCAGAGAACAATGGCAACAGCAAAAAGACGCAGCAACATGAAAATAAGAACCCGAAATAATCAGTCAGAGATCGATAACAATTCAGTCGACGGTAACAGCCGTTCACGAACCGCAGCCACCAGAAACAGAGACCCCGCCACCAGCAACACCTGATCCGGGGACCGGTTCTTCCGCGCCGCCGCCAACGCCGCCGGCAACTCAGTATACTCGGCGGCCAGAATACCCGACTTCGCCGCCAGTTGCACCAGTTTTCCCGGAGCAACGGCTTCATCCACCGGCGGCCGGACGGCATAAAGCCGCTCAACGAAGGGCAGCAGCGGTGCCAGCAGGGTTTCCGCCGGTTTGTCCGCCTTCAAGCCGACCAGCAGATGCAACCGGTGCAGTCCCTGCTGCTCAAGATAGTCAGCCAGCACCTGGGCACCGGCCTGATTGTGTGCGCCGTCGAGCAGCACCCGGTCCGGTAACCATTCCAGACGACCGGGCCAGCGCGTCATCTCCAGTCCGCGGCGCATGGCGGTTTCGGTAATCGGCACCCCGGCACCCCGGAGCCGGGCGGCACCAGCCAGGGCCAGGGCCAGATTCTGATGCTGATGGTGACCCGGCAATTTCGCCTGCAGGCCGTACAGCTCACAGTCGAAGCCACAGAAGGACAGCCCCCCGGCAGTGGAATCCCAGCGGTAAGCCTGATCCGCATAAAACAGCTCCGCCCCCAGCTCCACCGCCCGCTGCCGCAACAGCTGCGCCACTTCCGGCTGCTGCCGGGCACTGAGTACCGGCACCCCCGCCTTAAAAATACCGGCCTTTTCCGCGGCAACCTCGACCAGAGAATTGCCCAGGTAGGCGTTGTGATCGTGTCCGATCGGGGTGATCAGGCAAAGCTCCGGATCTACCACGTTGGTGGCATCGAGGCGGCCACCGAGCCCGGTTTCCAGAATCGCCCACTCGACCCCGCAGCGCTGGAAATGCAGCAATGCCAGAGCGGTGGTAAATTCGAAAAAAGTCGTCCGCAAGGCGGCCGCATGCGGCCGCAGCTCCGCGGTCAGGCTGACAACCTCAGCCTCTTTGATCTGCCGGGTTGCGACCCGCACCCGTTCGGTAAAACTGTGCAGATGGGGGGAGGTGTAGAGCCCGGCCCTGATTCCGGCCTGATGAAGAATATTGGCCAGTGCTGCCGCCGTCGAGCCTTTGCCATTGGTTCCGGCAATATGAATAATCCGCAGCTGATACTGCGGATTACCGATGCGTTCCAAGAGCCGACGAATATTTTCGAGCCCCAGTTTGATGCCGAACAGCTGCAGCGAGTAGAGATAATCGAGACTCGCCCGGTAGCTCTTATCCATCAATCAACTTTTGGTGAAAATGCGCAACACTTGGGAAAGACGCTGCTTCATCTCACTGCGCGGCACGATCATATCAACCATACCGTGTTCCAGCAGGTATTCAGAGCGCTGAAAACCTTCCGGCAGGGTCTGGCGGATGGTCTGTTCGATAACCCGCGGACCGGCAAAACCGATCAATGCCCGCGGCTCAGCGATATTCAAATCACCGAGCATGGCAAAACTGGCGGTAACCCCGCCGGTGGTCGGATCGGTCAGCACCGAGATAAAGGGGATACCGGCGGCTTTCAGTTTGGCCAACGCGGCGCTGGTCTTGGCCATTTGCATCAGCGAGAGAATGCTCTCCTGCATCCGCGCACCTCCGGAGGAGGAAAAAATCAGCACCGGGGCACGATTCTCCAATCCCTTTTCGATGGCGCGGGTGATCTTTTCGCCGACCACCGACCCCATACTGCCGCCCATAAAACCGAAATCGAAGACTGCCACCACTACCGGCAGGCCATCCAGGTCGCCGCTGCCACAAATCACCGCATCACCGTCGCCGGCTTTTTTTACCGCTGCCCTGATCCGCTCCTTGTACTTCTTCGAATCCTTGAAATCGAGAAAATCGATCGACTGCATGGTCGGGTCCATCTCGACAAAGGTCCCCTCATCAATCACCAGGTCGATCCGCTCACGGGCACCGATGCGGAAATGATAGTCACACTTGGGACAAACATTCAGATTCCGTTCGATCTCTTTGGCGTAGATAATTTCCTGGCAGTTTTTACATTTGGTCCAGACCCCTTCCGGCATCTGCACTTTCTTTTTTTCCACCGAAGCGGTCAATGCTTTTTTCTTCCGAAACCAGCCCATGAAAAATCCTTTTATTTTACAGTCTTTATCATCGCTGCCGAGAGTCGGTCAGCGCACATCAGATCAGCCGACCGGTTCGACCAGCCCCTGTTTCAACTCAGCAATAAACTGTCCGACACGCGGCAACAGCTCATCACTTTGAGCATAATCGGCTATGATCTTAACCAGGGCGCTGCCGACCACAACCCCGTCGGCAAACGCTCCCACAGCCCTGGCGTCTTTAACCGTGGTGATGCCAAAACCGACACCGACCGGAACCGAGCTCATTTTTTTCAACTCCTCGACCGCCACCCGGATATCGTCCGGGCTGATTTTCTGCGCCCCGGTGACCCCGGTCATCGAAACATAATAGAGGTACCCCTCGGCGGCGGCGGCCAGGCGCCGCATCCGGTCGAGCGGCGTCGTCGGTGCCAGCAGGGTAATCAGAGCAATCTTCGCCTGCTGCATAACCGTACTGATTTCGTCCACTTCTTCCGGCGGCAGGTCGACCAGCAGCAGGCCGTCAACCCCGGCACCGGCCGCATCTTCGGCAAACCGCTCGGCACCATAGCGGAAGATCGGGTTGTAGTACCCCATCAGCACCAGCGGCACCTGACAATCGCTGCGGACTTCGGCCACCAGCTGCAGAACTTTCTTTACGGTTGTCCCGGCCGCCAGGGCCCGCTCCGAGGCTGCTTGAATGGTCGGACCATCAGCCATCGGGTCGGAAAACGGTACCCCCAGTTCGATCAGATCGGCACCGTGACGGACCAGCGTCCGAATCAATGCGGCGGTAGTGGCGATGTCCGGATCCCCGGCGGTCAGAAAAGGGATCAGTGCGGTCTCCCGCCGCTGTCGCAGGTCGGCAAATGTCTTGTCAATCCGTGTCATGGTACCCGTCTCATTTATCCGATTGGCTAGACCATTTATTGATCAGACCCAAAAGGGGCAGTTTAGTCGTTCGCGCAGCCGGTTTCAATCCTTTTCTCCGGCCGGTTTAACGGGTGCTTTTTTGCCCGGCCGCAGGCGTCGTGGGCGCCGTCGCTTCTGCTCGCCGGCCGGCCTTTTCTCCGGCGGCTTCTTCCGCTTCGGGACCGCACGTTTATAACTGAAGTAAAAATCTTCGTCACGGGGCATTTCGCTGGGAATCCGCTTGCCGAGATAATCTTCAATCTCGTCCAGCACGTAAACCGTCTCTTCGTCGGCAAAACTGATCGCCCGGCCCATCGCCCCGGCCCGCGCGGTGCGACCGATGCGGTGGACATAATCCTCGCGATCCTGCGGCAGATCGTAGTTGATAACGTGAGTCACGTTATCGACGTGAATACCACGTGAGGCGACATCGGTGGCGACCAGGTGGGTCAGACTGCCGAGCTTGAACTGATCAAGAATACGCATCCGCTTTTTCTGCGGGATATCACCGGAGAGAACCGCACTGGTGATGCCGTTGGCATTGAGCAGGGCGTTGAGCCGCTCTGCCTCGACCTTCATATTGACGAACAGCATCACCCGTTCGACCCCGCTCTCCTGTTTGAGCAGGCCGAGCAACAGAGCAAACTTTTCCTTGCGCGAAACATGGTAGAGAATCTGGTCGATATTGTCGGCCGTCACCTTCTCCGGCTCGATCCGGACCTTTTCCGCCAGGTTCATGAACTCGTAGGCCAGCTCCATCACCTGCGGCGAGAGGGTCGCCGAAAAAAGCATCGTCTGCCGTCGTTCAAATGGCGGCAACTGGCGCAGGATGTAACGCAGATCCTTGATGAAGCCCATGTCGAACATCCGGTCAGCCTCATCAATCACCAACGCCTCGACCCGGTTCATCGAGAAGACCCGCTGCTTGAAATAGTCGATCAAGCGGCCCGGAGTGGCGACAATAATATCAACGCCGTCGCGCAACGCCTGACGCTGTTTTTCGTAATCGACACCACCGAAAATCGGCTGGACCTTCAACCCGGTATGCTTGCCGAGCAGTTCGGCATCCTTGCAGATCTGCACCACCAGTTCACGGGTCGGTGCCATCACCAGGGCACGTGGATTGTTGCTGGTCGGTTTGCTGCTGTTGAGCAGCTTGCAGAATAACGAAATCAGAAAAGCAGCGGTTTTGCCGGTGCCGGTCTGGGCCTGGGCGGCAACATCCTTCCCCTGCAGTGCAAGCGGGATCGATTCCTGCTGCACCGGGGTCAGAGCCTCAAAACCGGTATCACTGATCCCCTGCTGCACAACCTCAGGCAGGTTGAGTTCGGTAAATTTCATCTGTTCCTTTCCAGTTAACGGACCTTTGTCCGTTTATTAAAACGTGACACCCAGGGCATCGGCAACCGTGTGAATATCCTTGTCGCCACGCCCCGACAGGCAGACCAGCAGGAGCTGCTCCTTCGTCAGGGTCGGGGCCAGTTTCATCACTTGGGCGATGGCGTGGGCGGATTCCAGCGCCGGGATAATTCCTTCGACGCGGGTTAATTTCTGAAACGCCTCAAGCGCCTCAGCATCGGTAATCGAGACATATTCGGCGCGACCGATATCCTGCAGATGCGCGTGCTCGGGGCCGACACCGGGATAATCGAGCCCGGCCGAAATCGAATGAGCGTGATTGATCTGGCCATCCTCATCCTGCAGCAGGTAGGTCTTGTTACCATGCAGCACCCCCGGCGCACCGGCGGAAATCGAGGCGGCGTGCTTGTCGGTATCGATGCCGAGCCCGGCCGCTTCAACCCCGAGCAGCCGCACCGATTCGTCGTTGATAAATGGATAAAAAAGCCCCATGGCATTGGAACCACCACCGATACAGGCAATCGCCACGTCGGGTAACCGTCCTTCGGCTTCCTGCAGCTGCTGCCTGGCCTCGGTGCCGATCACCGATTGAAAATCGCGCACCAGCAGCGGGTAGGGGTGGGGTCCGGCGACAGTGCCGATGATATAAAAGGTATCACGCACATGGGTGACCCAATGCCGCAGGGCATCGTTCATTGCATCCTTGAGCGTTGCCGTGCCGCTGGTCACCTCGTGGACCTTGGCGCCAAGCAGTTTCATGCGGAAAACATTGAGTGCCTGGCGACGGATATCCTCCTTGCCCATAAAGATTTCACACTGCATGTCGAACAGGGCGGCAACCGTGGCGGTAGCAACCCCGTGCTGACCGGCACCGGTCTCGGCGATCACTTTCTTCTTCCCCATCCGCCGCGCCAGCAGGATCTGGCCGACCGTGTTGTTCACCTTGTGCGCGCCGGTGTGGTTGAGGTCTTCCCGTTTCAGATAGATTTTCGCCCCGCCCAGCTCCTCGCTGAGCCGCCGGGCATAGTAGAGCGGACTCGGCCGACCGACGTAGTGCTTCAGATAATAGTCGAACTCTTCCTTGAAAGCGGGATCTTCTCTGGCTTCAGCGTAGGCCTGTTCCAGTTCCAGCAGCGCCGGCATCAGGGTTTCGGCGACGTAGCGGCCGCCATACTGGCCGAAATGACCCCGTTCATCGGGATACTGATAACTCATGCGTTCCTCACTCGGCAGATAAATTCCACCACTTTCTGATGATCCTTTTTCCCCGGCGCGGATTCGACGCCGCTGGAGACATCGACCGCGTACGGCCTGACCTGTCGGACCGCATCGATGATATTTTGCGGCGTCAAGCCGCCGGCCAGGATCAACGGCCGCTTGCCGGTCAAACGCCGGGCCAGCCGCCAGTCGAACTGCTCACCGGTGCCACCGTAGGCCGCATCGCTCCAGGCGTCGAGCAACAACGCCGAAACCTGGTATTTCTCTGCGCCGGCTAAAGATGCCGCATCTCTCACGCGCAGGGCCTTGATCACCCGTAACGGCTCAATCAGACACGCTTCCGGGCTCTCATCACCATGCAACTGTACCACGTCGAGTCGTGCCGCCGCCATGGTGCGGCGAATCCGCGGAATCGGCTCATTGACAAACAGACCGACCGTGGTTACCAAGGGCGGCAGCTCGGCGATAATCTTCTGCACCTCGTGCGGCGCCACATAACGTGGACTTTTGGCGTAAAAGACAAACCCGAGCGCATCTGCCCCGGCAGCAACCGCCTGCAGCGCGTCTTCGACGTTAGTAATGCCGCAGATTTTCACCCGGATGTTGGCCACAGAAGCTCCTTAGAAATCGACTTTTGGCAGATTGGCCAACGAATCCTTTATCGCCTCGCTGGGATACGCGTAGTTCTGCAGCTTGCCAGCAAAAAAATCGTCATAAGCGGTCATATCAACATGGCCGTGGCCGGAGAGATTAAATAGAATGGTCTTCTCTTTGCCCTCTTCCTTGGCCTGCAACGCCTCATCAAACGCGGCCCGGATGGCGTGGGACGATTCAGGGGCGGGGATGATCCCTTCGGTGCGGGCAAACTGAACGGCGGCCTCAAAACACTCGACCTGACCAACCGCTTTAGCTTCGATAATTCCAGCGTCGAGCAATTGCGACACCAGCGGCGCGGCCCCGTGATAGCGCAGCCCACCGGCATGGATACCGGGCGGCATGAAATCATGCCCCAGGGTATACATCTTGGAGATCGGCGCCATTTTTGCCGTGTCACCGTAATCGAACTCAAAAACCCCCTTAGTCAAAGTTGGACAGGAGATCGGCTCGACGGCCAGAATGCGCACCTCCTTGCCGTTGGCCTTATCGGCGACAAAGGGGAAGCCGAGTCCGGCGAAATTGGAACCACCACCGTGGCAGGCGATAACCACATCCGGGTAATCCCCGGCGATCGCCAGCTGCTCTTTCGCCTCCAGCCCGATCACCGTCTGATGCAGACAGACGTGATTCAGGACACTGCCGAGACAGTAGCGGGTATCTTCGTGAGTCGCGGCATCCTCTACCGCTTCGCTGATGGCGATGCCGAGCGAACCGTTGCTGTCCGGATCAACCTCCAGAATCGCCCGCCCGGCGTTGGTCTGATTTGAGGGGGAGGGGAGCACATTGGCGCCCCACAGCTGCATCATGCTCTTGCGGTAAGGCTTCTGGCTGAAAGAGACCTTGACCATGTAAACGGTGCATTCCAGGCCGAACATCTGGCAGGCCAGGGCGATCGAGGAACCCCACTGGCCGGCGCCGGTTTCACTGGCGATCCGCTTGGTGCCGGCCAGCATATTGTAATACGCCTGCGGAATAGCGGTGTTCGGTTTGTGACTGCCGGCCGGGGAAACCCCTTCATACTTGTAGTAGATTTTGGCCGGGGTTCCCAGCGCCTTTTCCAGTCGGTGGGCCCGGAACAGTGGCGACGGCCGCCACTGGGCGAGGATCTGACGTACCTCATCCGGGATATCGATCCAGCGCTCGCGGGAGACCTCCTGCTCGATCAGTCCCATCGGGAACAGCGGCAGCAGATCGTCCGGGGTGACCGGTTGCAGGGTTCCGGGATGGATCACCGGAGCCAACGCTCCCGGCATGTCGGGGATAATGTTGTACCACTGCTTCGGGATGCGATCTTCCGGCAATATAATTTTTGTCTGCACCTGACTCTCCTGTCTTCTCTGCTTCAGTAAATCAAAGAATGTAACTTGGCTTCAATATCAGCTTCACGCATCAGGCTCTCACCGACCAGAAAAGCTCCGGCGCCCGCCGCCCGCAACCGTTCGATATCAGCGCGGCAATTGATCCCGCTTTCAGCAACCGCCAGCTGCTGCGCTGGAATCCGGCCGGCCAGTTGCTCGGTCACCGCCAGGTCGGTGACGAAGGTTTTCAGGTTACGGTTATTGATGCCGATCAGGTCGACCGGCAGCCGCAGAGCCCGTTCCAGTTCTTCGCCATCGTGGACTTCGAGCAGGGTGTCGAGCCGCATTTCGGCGGCCAGCTCAGCTAATTCCTGTAACTGATCATCCGCCAGCGCCGCCGCGATCAACAGAACCGCATCGGCACCGGCCACCCGGGCTTCAACAACCTGATAGGGATCAACAATAAAATCCTTCCGCAGCAACGGCAGAGACACCTGTTCGCGAATCAGTCCAAGGTAGCGCAGATGACCAAAAAAATAGCTCTCGTCGGTCAATACCGACAGGCAGGTAGCCCCGGCGCGCTGGTAGCTTTCAGCGATCTCCAGCGGATCGAAATCGGCCCGGATAATCCCTTTTGAGGGCGACCCCTTCTTCACCTCGGCAATCACCGCCGTACCACCCGAGTCGGCCATGATCCGCAGCGCGCGGGCAAAGCCGCGTGGCTGACCTTCCAGATCGCCGACCCGGCTTTTCAACTCGGCGAAGGGCTCACGGCGTTTGGCGGCGGTGACTTCATCGGCCTTGGTCTGCAGAATTTTATCGAGAATCATGCGTTGGTCATCCGCACCAGGCCATCAAGAGTCTGCTGCGCCTTGCCATTGTCGAGCACCGTCTGCAGCATCTCGATCCCTTCATCAACCCCGGCGGCCAGTCCGGCGGCAACCAGGGCATAGGCCCCGTTGAGCACCACGATATCACGCTTCGGACCCTTTTCACCGGCCAGAACAGCCTTCACAATCGCTGCGTTCTGCTGCGCATCGCCGCCCTGCAGGTCCGTCAGCGCACAACGCTGAAAACCGAACTGTTCCGGCTCGATGGTCTGGACTTCAACCGCCCCGCCGCTGATCGCCGCCAGCAGGGTCGGTCCGGTCAGGGTGATCTCATCCATCCCGTCGCTGCCGTGGACAACGAAACCGCGGCGGCAGCCGAGACTCAGCAGCACTTGGGCCAGCGGCTCGACCAGGTCCTCGCGGTACACCCCCAGTACCTGCCGGTCGGCTCCGGCCGGGTTGGTCAGCGGCCCGAGAATATTGAAGATGGTACGGATGCCGATTTCACGCCGCGGCCCGATGGCATGTTTCATCGCCCCGTGCAGCGCCGGCGCAAACAGAAAACCGACACCAATTTTATCGACACAGCGGCCGACCGTTTCCGGCGCTACGCTGAGGTTGACACCGAGCCTTTCCAGCACATCGGCACTGCCGCAGGAGGACGAAATACTGCGGTTGCCGTGCTTGGCCACCTTGGCCCCGCAGGCAGCAACCGCGATCGCCACGGTTGTCGAGATATTGAAACTTCTGGTCCCGCTACCGCCGGTGCCACAGGTATCGAGAATGGTTTCCCGTTCGACATTGATCTCGTCCCGGTCGATATCGACCACCCTGCCGACCATAATCGGTGTGGCGTGGGCTCGCATCACCCTGGCGGCACCGATAATCTCCGCCGGTGTCTCCCCTTTCATTCGCAGGGCGGTAATAAAGGAACCGACCTGGGCCGGGGTCGCTTCCCCCCCCATAATCTGGTTCATCGCTTCGATCATCTCCGGCTCGGTCAAATCCTGCCGTTCCACCAGTTTGGCGATTGCAACCTTTATCATCAGGACCTCCGTATCAGGTCAACACGAGGAAATTACGCAGCAACGCCATCCCCTCGGTGGTAAGAATCGACTCCGGGTGGAACTGCATCCCCCAGACCGGCAGTTCTTTGTGCTGCAGGCCCATGATCTCCTGTTCTTCGGTCCAGGCGGTTACCCGCAGACAAGCGGGAAAGGTCTCCCGTTCGGCGATCAGTGAATGGTAACGGGTCGCCGTGAACGGGTTGGGGATGCCTTTGAAAATACCGCTGCTGTCATGCAGGATCGGGCTGATCTTGCCGTGCATCAGGCGCTCGGCGCGGATCACTTCACCACCGAACGCCTCGGTGATCGACTGATGCCCCAGGCAGATGCCGAGGATCGGAATCTGCCCGGCGAAGCGCCGGATCGCGGCCACCGACACCCCGGCCTCTTTCGGCGTACAGGGACCGGGAGAAATCACCAGTTGTCGCGGGGCCAGCTGCGCGATATCATCCAGCGTCAGCTTGTCGTTGCGGATCACCTCGACCTCTTCACCCAGCTCCATGAAATACTGCACCAGGTTGTAGGTGAAGGAGTCGTAATTGTCGATCATCAACAGCATAGAAAACGGTCCTGTAATTTCTGTAATCTATATAAGGCCGCGATTGGCCATTTCGATGGCCCGTTTGACGCCGCGAGCCTTGTTCAAGGTTTCCTGATACTCCATCTCCGGATCGCTGTCGGCGACAATACCGGCACCGGCCTGCAGATAGAGCCGGTCTTTTTCGATCTGCAGGGTACGGATGGCGATCGCCAGATCCATGTTGCCGCTGAAGGAGAAATAACCGACCGCCCCGCCGTAAACCTCGCGGCGACTCGGCTCCAGTTCATCAATGATCTCCATGGCCCGGATTTTCGGTGACCCGGACAGGGTCCCGGCCGGAAATGCGGCGCGAAACACATCAAACGCATCCAGCCCGGGGCGCAACTGCCCCCGCACGTTGGAAACGATATGCATCACGTGCGAGTAGCGTTCGATCACCATCAGCTCGCTAACCTCAACCGTTCCACTACGGGCCACCCGGCCGACATCGTTACGCCCCAGATCAACCAGCATGATATGTTCGGCCAGCTCCTTCGGATCGGCGAGCAGATCTTTTTCCAAGGCCAGATCCTCGGCTGCGTCCTTGCCGCGCGGCCGGGTTCCGGCGATCGGTCGGACATCAACCTGATCCCCTTCTTTACGCACCAGCACTTCCGGCGAGGCGCCGACCACCAGCGATTCGCCGAAACGGAGGAAGAACATGTAGGGCGATGGATTGATGGTCCGCAGCGCCCGGTAAATATCGAAGGGATCCGCCTGCAGCTCACCGGAAAAGCGTTGTGACAACACCACCTGAAAGATGTCCCCGGCGCGGATGTACTCTTTGCAGCGCTCAACGGCGGCTTTAAAGGCAGTTTTTTCGAAGTTCGGCAGCAGCTCCTGCTGACCATCTCCCCCTCGGGGCAGATCGGTCGGTTGCAGCGGCTGCCGCAGTTGATCAATCATCTGTTCGATCTGTTGCTGGGCGCCGCGATACGCCGCAACCGGGTCGGCATCTGCCGACAGATGAACATTACAGACCACTTTGACCTTCTGCCGCATGTTGTCAAAAATCAGCAGCCGCTCAGTAAACATGAAGCAGCTGTCCCAACTGTCAACCTGACGCGGGTTGCTGTCGGGCAGTTGCTCAACAAACCGAACCATGTCGTAACCGAGATAGCCGACTGCGCCGCCAAAGAAACGGGGCAGTCCGTCCAGCTCAACCGGCTGAAACTCGGCCATCAATTCGCGTAGTCGGTTCAGCGGATCGGCGCAATCCCCGCTCTCCACAATTTCACCGTCGGCCAGCACCTCGTAATAATTATCCCGACTGCGAAACACCCGTGCCGGGCCGCTGCCGAGAAAAGAATAACGCGCCCAGGTCTCCCCCCCCTCAATCGACTCGAGCAAAAAAGAGGTCTGACCATCGTCTATTTTGCGGAAGGCGGAAACCGGTGTTTCCATGTCGGCAAGAATTTCCCGGTAAACAGGAACCAGATTACCCTGGCCGGCAAGCCGGCAAAAATCATTTTCGGAAGGAAAATACATGTCCCAACAACTCAACGGAATAACTGCGTAAAAATAGAGCTTTCTACCATTAGAATCCGCCTGAAGTCAAGGAAAGCTCCCGCCGCGTATTAGCGTTTGGAACGGTAGAAAATAAATCGGCAAGCACCACCCTGCAACCGCAGAGAATCGCAATAACAACATATCCTGACAACCACCGACAAAATCTATATACGTTTATTTATTCGGCTACTTGAAAAGTAACTCAAAAAAAACGTCAGGCGGCCCGCCCAGGGCTCAACAGGGACTCAAATCCACCAATGAGGTAGATTTCAAAACAAAACGACAAGGTATTTTTTTAAACGTTGTTATATTCTTATTTATTAGATTACCAATATGGTTATTTACATTTATTTTCAGGTAGTTGTGTACTTTCATTAGAAATGGCCGTGACAACCCGACGGGAGGCCTTCGGGGGAGCATTAAAAAACCGAGTTGACAACTATATAACGGCGTATTATTGTTTCGAACGTTAGAAATAATGAGAGACATTCAGCAGCTGCAATGACGATCAAAACCGGTTTAGCAATAAAATACTTTAGAATAATAAGGGACACTCAATGCCGACCAGGGGGAAAGATACTTACTGCATCAGGTCAGTGGAAAATGCTCTGCTGCTGCTTGAAGCACTGGCGGACGAGGATTCCAAGTGCAGTCTTTCCCAACTCAGCCAGAAACTGGGTATGACCAAGGCCAGTCTTTTCCGCCTGATGGCAACCTTTGAGAGCCACGGTTATGTCGAGCGTGGACAGGGCTCCAGTGAGTACAAGCTGGGGCTGGCAGCATTCGAGGTCGGTCAGAAGCTGCTCTCGCGTATGACCCTGCTGCATAAAACCAAACCGGTCATGGGGCAACTGGCTCGTCAGTGCAATGAAACCGTCTACCTCGTCGTCCAACGAGATGACGATGCACTCTTTATGGAAATGGTCGACAACGACCAGAAGGTGAAAGTCGTCCCTCTCAATGGTCGTCGTTTCCCGTTAAGTCGCTGTGCAGCGGGCAAGGTCCTGCTCGCTTTTGACGAAAACAACAACGAACGGAACCAACAATTGCCACACCTGCAAGAGGAACTCAAGCGCTGTCGTGAGCAGGGGTTCAGCCTCGACAGAGATGGAATCGGTGAAGGCAGTACCTGTATTGCCGTTCCGCTGTTCGACACCGATGGTCGTCCCTGTGGAAGTCTCGCGATGGTTGGTCCAACTTTTCGCATGGATGCAGAGCGGGTCAAAAAGCAGCTGCTCCCGGCGATCAAGGCGGCAGGGGAAATGACCTCTGCCAGACTGGGGTATATCGGTTTCGGGCTCAAGAACAACGAGCCGGAACCAACCACCAACTGAACGGGGCTCCAGAAGGCCACCGAAATAACAGGGTTCTATTTTTCCTGTTGACTGTTACTGCTATTGGAATTATCTTCTGCGAGATAAGATATTAAAACAGTGCATTAGAAACAACAAACACTGTTATTTAGTGATTTCGGTTCAGTGGCTTTGAGAGAGTCGAAAATTATCAATCTTTTGATAGAAAGGAGGCGAAGTGACTCGCACCAACGATTACCAGGGTTCTGACGGTTAAACCGGACCGATCAGTTCAACCGATCAGTTCTATGTTCAAGGTTTGCAGTTTCAACCATTCATTTCAGAGGAGGTTCTTATGTCACAAGGCAAAGATATCAGCCAGTACTGGCCAACGGTCCTGAGGCTCATTGCGACAGTTCTGTCCGTGTGGGCTCTCGTATCCTATGGCTTCGGTATCCTGCTGGCACCTGCGCTCAACAACATTTCTCTGGGCGGCTATCCGCTCGGGTTCTGGTTCGCGCAGCAGGGTTCAATGTATGTCTTCATCGCGCTCATTTTCATCTATGCATGGAAAATGGGTAAAATCGATGAAGAATTTGATGTTCACGAAGAATAGGAGGAGCGACAAATGGGTCTTCAAGCTTTAACTTACCTGGTCGTCGGTTTTACCTTCGCCGTTTATATTGGTATTGCCATCTGGGCACGTGCAGGCACTACCAGTGAATTTTATGTTGCCGGTGGCGGCGTCCACCCGGTCCTGAACGGGATGGCAACCGGTGCTGACTGGATGTCGGCAGCCTCCTTTATCTCCATGGCCGGCCTGATCGCCAACATGGGTTTCGGCGGCGGTCTGTTCCTGATGGGCTGGACCGGCGGCTACGTTCTGCTGGCAATGCTGCTGGCACCGTACCTGCGCAAGTTCGGCAAGTTCACCGTGCCTCAGTTCGTCGGTGACCGCTACTACTCCAAAGGCGCCAGCACCGTGGCAGTGCTCTGTCTGCTGGCTGCCTCAGTCACCTACATCATCGGTCAGATGACCGGTGTCGGGGTTGCTTTCTCCCGCTTCCTGGGCGTTTCCAACCACGTCGGTATCTTCATCGGCATGGGCGTCGTTTTCATGTACGCGGTTTTCGGCGGCATGAAGGGGATCACTTACACCCAGGTTGCTCAGTACTGCGTGCTGATCCTGGCCTACACGGTTCCGGCGGTCTTCATTTCGCTGAACCTGACCGGCAATCCCTTGCCGCAACTCGGCCTCGGTTCGCACATGGTCGGTACCGACATTTCCCTGCTGTCCAAACTGGACCAGGTGGTTACCGATCTCGGCTTCGGCAAGTACACCACCCAGTTGCCGGGCAGTACACTGAATATGTTCGTCTACACCGTCTCACTGATGATCGGTACCGCCGGTCTGCCGCACGTTATCGTTCGGTTCTTCACCGTTCCCAAGGTTAAGGATGCACGCGCCTCTGCCGGTTGGGCACTGGTTTTCATCGGTATCCTCTACACCACCGCCCCTGCCGTTGCTGCCATGGCTCGCCTGAACCTGCACGCAACCATCAACACTGCGGTTATGAGTGGCGGCGACTTGTTTGCCCCTGAAAGCAGCATCGTTTATGCACAACGGCCCGACTGGATGAAGCGCTGGGAAGTCACCGGTCTGTTGAAATTCACCGACAAAAACGGTGACGGCCGCATTCAGTACTACAATGATAAATCCAAAAATGCTGCCTTCAACGCGAAAGCGGCGGCTGCCCGGCTGGAAAGGCAGTGAGCTGAAGGTTAACCGCGATATCATGGTTCTCGCCAACCCGGAAATCGCCAATCTGCCGAACTGGGTTATCGCTCTGGTGGCGGCCGGTGGCTTGGCGGCTGCGCTGTCGACCGCTGCCGGTCTGCTGCTCGCCATCTCTGCGGCGATTTCCCACGACTTGCTGAAAAGCATGTGGATGCCCGACCTCTCCGAGAAGGGTGAGTTGATGGCCGAAGATCGCCATGGCCGGTTCCATCGTCGTCGCCGGTTACCTCGGTCTGAATCCTCCGGGCTTCGCCGCCGGTACCGTGGCTATCGCCTTCGGTCTGGCTGCCAGTTCGCTGTTCCCATGCCTGATGATGGGTATCTTCAGCAAGACCATGAATAAACAGGGTGCTATTGCCGGTATGCTGGCAGGTCTCGGTATCACCATGTTCTACGTCTTCGCGCACAAAGGTATCTTCTTCATCAAGGGGACTGAATACCTCGGTCTCTTCGGCGGCAAGCCGAGCTTCTTCTTCGGCATCTCCCCGAACGCCTTCGGTGCCATCGGCGCTATTGTCAACTTCGCTGTTGCCTTCGCCGTGAAGAACATGACTCCGCCCGTACCTGAGCACATCGCTCAGATGGTCGAAGATGTTCGTATCCCGCGCGGTTCTAAAGCGGTTGACGGTACTCACTAAAAACTATGTGCCGATATTGATCGATTTTCAACTCTGATCATTCCCCCCGCCGGTGGTTCTGGCGGGGGGTTTTTTTGACAATTTTTCTATTGCCTCATCATGATGACCTCAGGTACAAAAAGCACTTAGCCTATTAGCTGTCCCTGCTGTCGGCAGGGCAACGGGAGTTTTGAATGGTTTTCGACATCAGTGTAGCAATGACCTGGGTACTGTTTCTGGCACTCTTCCCGATGAGTTTTTTCTGGCTGCGGCGGGCCTGGAGAATTTTCATCAAAAAAAACTATGCAGAGGTTGCCACCAAACGCGGTGTATCCCCTCCCAACCCGCGCAAATGGGCACCGATTGTCGGCCTCGTCAACCTGGCAGCCGGCGGAATGTGCGCCTGGGTGATCATCTCGGTGATCCTGGGGCTCTACCCCTATGACACCTGGAGCGCGATGGCCGGCATCACCATCTGGGGTAAAATCTTCGCCGATCTTATTATCCGCATGCAGGCCCACCCGTTTAAATTCGGTAAGAAAAAACCATCTAAAACAGAAAAACCGCAGGCTCCCTGACGGGACATAATATTCTATGCGGCCGGTTCTCTTTTGCCACGTCCGTGCTTGTGCTAACATCCAACGTAACCGCTGAAGGCCGCCGCTACGAAGGTCTTTAAGCGCTACGCTTGGTCGCGTTCTCACCCGGGAGGCATAGAAATGGGCCTGATAAAAAAGCTGCACGACTCAGAGCCCTTCAAATTTCTGCCCGAAGAGACGGTTGAAGAGTTCAATCGGGCCGCAATCATCCAGAAATTTCCGGCCCGCACACACATATTCAACCAGCATGATCGACCCTCCGGCTATCTCTACATCATTAAACAAGGCGAAGTGGAAATTGTCGCCCTGACACCGGGAGGTGTCGAGATGGTGGTCAACCGACGGCGGGAAGGTGAATTCTTTGGCGGCACCCCGGTCTTTACCAACGAGGAGTACACTGCCGGGGCTCGCACGGTCACAGCAACCGAGTGCTATCTTATCCCTCAGGAGTTGCTGACCAAAGCGGCCCGGCTCTATCCCCAGATAACCGAATATTTCACCCGAACAGTCCACACCCAACTCCGCAATCTCTATACCAGCATTGTCCGGGAACATTCCAGCAATATTTCAACCCGGATGGAGGCTTACCCTTTTCAAAAACGGCTGGCAGAGATCATGAGTTCACCGGTGCAGACCTGCCCCTTAACGGCAACCGCGCAGGAGATCGGCCGACAGATGCTCGAAACCGCCGTCGGCTCGGTACTGGTCGTTAACGATCAGGCTGAACCGGTCGGAATTATTACCGAAAAAGACCTTGTCGCTAAAATCATTTCTCCTCCGGACAACGATTACCGTACTGCCGTCGCCAGCGATCTGATGAGTCCACAACTGGATATCATGTCGGTGGATAATTATATGTATGAAGCGATGGCTCACCTGGAAAGTCGTCGCACCAAATATCTGCCGGTGATGGCGCAGGGGAAGCTGGTCGGTATCGTCACCCGGCGGGACCTGTTGCGCTACCGCAGCCAGAAGGCGATGCTGCTGATTACCCGCATCAAAAAAGCCGGATCGGTTGAGGAGTTGATCAGCGCCCGACAAGGGATCGTCAAAATTGCCAAGGTGCTGATGAGTGAAGCGCGTTCCACGATTGAGACCATGGAGATTCTCTCCTACATCCACCACTGTATCCTGCAACGTGGTTATGAGCTGGTTCTCGACGAACTTCGCCAGCAGGGTCTGACCCCGCCGGATATCCGTTTCTGTTTTATCATTATGGGCAGCGGCGGCCGTAAGGAGATGCTGCTCAGTCCGGATCAGGACAACGGTTTTATTTACGAAGACTTTGCCGATGACAAAATCCCCGCGGTTGATGCCTTTTTTCTTCCGTTCGCGGAAAAACTGGTTGAAGCCTACGACCGGATCGGCTACCCCCGCTGCAAGGGGAAGGTGATGGTCAATAACCCGCTCTGGCGCGGGCGGCTGCAGGAATGGCGGGCTCGAATCGCAGACTGGATAAATGCACCGGAGCCGCAAAAAGTCAGATACTCGACTATCTTTTTTGATTTCATGCCGCTGGTCGGTGACCCCTCGCTGTGCCGGGATTTGAGCGACATCGTTCATCTGCAGATCAGAAAATTTCCGTTATTTCTGTACCATATGATGGAACTCGATTTTCAACACAAGGTTCCCCTCGGCCTGCTCGGCCGTTTTATTCTCGACAAAGAGGTCAAGGGGAAGCTGTCAACCAAGCAGACCGGCAGTATCTTTATCGTCGACTGTATCCGTATGTTCCTTCTGGAAAAACAGGTCGAAGCAACCACCACTTGCGAACGACTCGACCAGCTGGTTAAACTCAAGGTGTTCAACGCCGACACGGCCGAACATATCAAAGCCGCTTATGAAGCCTTCACTTACCTGCGGCTGCGCAACGAAATCACCCTGATCGACGCCGGCCAGGCCCCGTCCCACTACCTGGACCCC
>JAADGW010000246.1 GCA_013152145.1 Deltaproteobacteria bacterium | reverse complement strand
ATACGGCGCTGGCCGATACTCCCGACCCGGCGGCCATGGGTCGTGCATTTCGTAAAGGAGTCGAAGCGGGACGTGAAGCCTACCTGGCCGGGCTCGGCCCGCAGCGACAAACGGCCGAGGCTTCAAGCCCGTTGACCGGCTTTTTAAGGAACGAATGATGAGCTTCCAGCAGCAACTTGAGCAGTACCCGCAAAATGAAATTCTCCCCCTGATCACCGAGGCGACGCCACAGCGGATTGAGCAGGCGCTGCAACGACCGCGCATGACCATGGAGGATTTCGCCAGCCTGCTGTCGCCGCAGATCAGTGACGACCAGCTGGAACGGATGGCGATCCGGGCGCACAACATCACCAGCCAGCGTTTCGGCCGCACGATTCTGCTTTACCGCTCTACCTGTCGAATGAATGTCATAACGGCTGCAAATACTGCGGTTTCAGCGCCGACAATCAGCTGCTGCGTAAAACGCTGACGCTGGCAGAAATTGAACGGGAAGCAAAGATTCTGCGCAGTGAGGGATTTCGGCACATGCTGCTGTTGACCGGCGAAGCTCCCGAAAGTGCCGGTATCGACTATCTGGAAGATGCGGTAAAAACGGTAAAAACCCATTGCGGCTCCGTTTCGATCGAAGTTTTTCCGATGGACGTCGACGGCTACCGGCGGATGGTGGCCGCCGGGGTTGACGGCCTGACTCTCTATCAGGAGACCTATGCTCCGGACCTCTACCGTGAGCTGCACCCTTATGGCCCGAAGAGCGATTACAGCTATCGTCTGCAGGCCCCGGAACGGGCAGGTGAAGCGGGTCTTCGGCGCATCGGTATCGGTTCGCTGCTCGGCCTCGGCGACTGTTTGACGGATGTTTTCTACACCGGCCTGCACGGCCTCTACCTGGCGCGACGCTTCTGGCGCACCCAGGTCACCATTTCCTTCCCGCGGATGCGCCCGGCCGAAGGCGGATTTCAGCCGAACAGCATCGTTTCCGACCGGCAGCTGACCCAGTTCATCTGTGCCTTGCGGCTGTTGCTCCCCGATGCCGGGTTGATCCTCTCAACCCGCGAGAGTGCAGCCCTGCGCGACAACCTGCTGCCGCTGGGGATTACCCAGATGAGTGCCGGTTCCTGCACCTCCCCCGGCGGTTACAGTGATGACAGCCATGAGGGGGAGCAGTTCGCCATCGACGATCAGCGCAGCCCGGCAGAGATCGCCCAGCTGCTGAGATCACGCGGTTACGATCCGGTCTGGAAAGACTGGGACAGCGCGTTTCTCAGCAAAGCGTGTTGATATGAGCGTAACTCTTCAGCAGGATGGCCTCGGGGTGCCACTTCAAGGGTGTCTGTCGCCTGGATGGCGACGGTCAAGCCCCATGGATGGGTTCATGCGGCCCTTGGAGTGGGCAGCGCGAGGTCATCCATCGCGCCGCTGAATAGTTACATATGAGCAACCTCTGATGCCGTCACTGCCCGCTCTCTACCTGATCACGGATCGACAGCAGCTACCCGGCGGACGGCAATTGCCCAAGGTTGTTGAAGAGTTGCTACAGGCCGGTGTCCGCATGCTGCAACTCCGCGAGAAAGATCTGTCGGCGGCAGAGCTTTACCCGCTGGCACAGGAGATGCGCGAATTGACCCGCCGGTATGATTGTTTACTGTTCATCAACGACCGCATTGATCTGGCGCTGGCCGTCGAAGCCGATGGTGTCCATCTCGGCGGCCACTCGCTGCCGATTCCGGCAGCCCGCAAGCTGCTCGGCCCGAACCGACTGATCGGGGTCTCGACCCACTCGTTACAGGAGATCCTGCTGGCCGCACAACAGGGTGCCGACTTTGCGACCTTCGGCCCGGTCTTTTTTACCCCTTCGAAAGCCGCTTACGGTGCTCCGCTCGGTCTTAACCGGCTGACTCAAGCCTGCGCGGTCAGCCCGATCCCGATTTACGCATTAGGTGGAATCAAACCCGAAAACACCGGCTCCGTCAAACGGACCGGGGCCGATGGGATCGCCCTGATTTCCGCCCTGCTTTGCGCCGAATCCCCTGCCGCCAGCTGTCAACGGTTGTTTGAAGTTCTGGACACCTGAACTCTCCCGGTTGTCATAACTGCAGACTCGACTAGAATTAAGTCACGACACTTCCATTTCTGTAACTATTCAGCCAGATGGCCTCGGGGTGCCCCCTTCAAGGGTGTCTGTCGCCCGGATGGCGACAGTCAAGCCCCAGGGATGGGTTCATGCGGCCCTTGGAGTGGGCAGCGCGAGGCCATCCACCGTGCTGCTGAATAGTTACCCATTTCTTTTAAACACTGGTGCCGCATGCAAATTATTCTGGTTCTCAGCATCCTCAGCCTGGCGGTCCTGCTGTTTGCGACCGGCTGGATCCGCATGGACCTGGTCAGTTTGCTGGTTCTGCTGAGTTTGCCGCTGTTCGGGATCATTTCTGCGGAGCAGGCCTTCGTCGCCTTCAGCAACCCGGCGGTGATCACCGTTGCCGCCATGTTCGTCTTAAGTGCGGCAATCGCCAATACCGGGATCACCGTCCACCTCGGGCGCTGGCTGTTCAGCTTTGCCGGAAAAAGCGAAGCCAAGCTGCTGCTGGCGATCATGAGCCTGACGGCCCTTGCATCTGCCTTTATCAATAATATCGGTGCCGCTGCGGTGCTGTTGCCGATGGTCACCGGAGTGGCCAAAAAAGCTGAAATAGCCGCATCGCGACTGCTGATCCCGCTGGCTTTCGGCTCGCTGATCGGCGGCGTCTGCACCTTGATCGGTACGCCACCGAATATCCTGATCAACGAACTGATGTTCGAATACACCGGACAACAGTTCAACATGTTCGACTTCACCCCGCTGGGGATTGTGGTCATTATCATCAGCATCAGCTACATGCTGCTTGTCGGCCGACGCCTGCTGCCGGATAATCCTCCGGCTTCGGTCCAGCAATTAAATCAGGTCAAAGCTTATGTCTCGGAAATTCTGCTGACCGCAGATTCGTCGTTTATCGGCAAGACCCTGCAGAAATCAGGGCTCGAAACAGATTTTCAGCTGAAAATCCGCGCGTTGCTGCGGGACCAGCTGAAAATCACGTCGCCGCGCCGTTCGATCGTTCTGCGCGAAGGGGACATCCTGTTTCTCGAAGGCAAACCGGAACAGCTGCTGAAACTGAAAAAGCTCAAAGGCGTGAACCTTGTACCGGGGACAACCCAGGGCAGTGACACCAAACCGCAGGAGCGCCAGCGGGTCGCTGAAGTGGCCCTGACACCGAACAACGAACTGGTCGGTAAAACCCTGCGTGAAGTTCACTTTCGTGATACCCACGACCTGGATGTGCTGGCGATCTGGCGGCATGGAGAACCGGTAGTCAAACGAGTTGATCACGTGGTGTTGAAATTCGGTGATATGCTGCTGATCGAAGGGCCGGAAAGCAAGCTCCTGCATCTTGCCGACAAACACGACTTCCTGCTGCTCGGCGACATCAACCCGGAACCCTACCTGCCGTCCAAGGCCCCGCTGGCACTGCTGATCATGCTGGCGGTCATCCTCTCGGTGACCGCCAGACTGTTACCGATCATGCACGCGGCAACCCTCGGTGCTGCCGCCATGGTCCTGACCCGTTGCATCAAGCTCAACGATGCCTACGACAGTATCAACTGGCCGGTGATTATGTTGATCGCCGGAACCCTGCCGCTCGGGACCGCCATGGAAGTCAGCGGGGCGTCAACCTTTCTGGCCAATCAGTTAACCTCCCTGGCCGGCCCCTACGGCCCCTGGATCACCCTCAGCGTGTTGTTCCTGATCACCATGCTGCTGACCTGTATCATGAGCAACGCGGCAACGGCGGTGCTGCTGGCACCGATCGCTTTCAGCCTGTCGAGTCACTTCGGCGTATCCACAACCGTTCTTCATGACGGTTGCCCTGGCCGCCTCCACCTGTTTCATGACCCCGGTCAGTCACCAGTCAAACGCCCTGGTGATCGGGCCGGGTGGTTATGTTTTTTCCGACTACCTGAAGGTCGGGACCCCACTGAACCTTCTGGTCTGGCTCACAGCCAGCTTGCTGATCCCGGTCGTTTTCCCTTTCTGACGCGGGAACGTAACTCGTCAGCCAGATGGCCTCGGGGTGCCCACTTCAAGGGTGTCTGTCGCCCGGATGGCGACGGTCAAGCCCCAGGGATGGGTTCATGCGGCCCTTGAACTGGGTACCCCGAGGTCATCCATCGCGCTGCTGAATAGTTACGCGGGAACAACAAAACCCCACCGGAATGAACCGGTGGGGCTGAATCTGCAAGCGGTTTTTCTCAATAGGATTTCGGTTCGTGCTCAACCCCGTGACACTTAAGAGCGCAGGAGCCGTGACGGGTGGTGACACCCTGCGCCTTGAACTGCCGTTTGCCGTCCCGGTTCATTTCGACAACCTCCGGGTTGAAGCTGATCAGGAACGGGTTACTGCTGCTACCGTGTGCGTCATGACAGGTAAAACAGGAGGTGCCGGGCAGATTCTTGCCGCGATTGCCGAGAATGTGCAACGAATGGTACGGGAAGCTCTCGTCATTGAGCAGGCTGGTGCGGTCATGGCAACGGTAACAGAGGGCATAGGCATAGGTACTTTCGCTGCGCCCATCCTCCATTTCGTAATTGGCCACCAGCAGCCCACGGTAGATCGAACCGTGCGGGCCCTTGGGACCGTTGGTATTATCGTTGCCATGACAATCGGTGCATTTGATGATTGAAATATCACCGGGCCGCTCTTTACGGGCAACATAGGGCGGTTTGAGACTGACAACGTAGGCATTTGCCCCTTCCGCCTCAATCGGATGGTAGGATTTATTGGTGGGACGGAATTCCAGTTGCTTATCACTGGAGTCGACCGGCAGGTTGGCGCTGTTCCCATGGCACTTGTAGCAGAGTTGGTACTCTTCGGTGACGTCCGTGGTAAAGTTACCGACCCGTTTACCGGGGATACCGCTCAATGGCCGACCGGCGGAAACCTGGTGAGGTTCGTGACAGTCGACACACTCACTGTGCCGGGCGGCATTGACAATCGTTTCCGGCAGAATCTCATCCTTGTTATGCACGCCCCGGACTGTCAGAACCGGATGGTTATAGGGTTTACGCAGTTCAGATTCAATATTTGACAACTGGAGACGACCGGAATCCCGCAGATAACCCGCCGCGATCATCCGCTGCCGTTTGACCGGGCTACCGTGACAATTGAGACAGGTCTGTTCCTCATTGCGGATGACCATCCGCATGCCGCGATGGCAGGCACGACAGCTTTTCGGCATAACCCGCTGATCACCGTGCACGCCTGAAAGCATGGTTTTCCTGGAGGTCGCGTTAACCGGCAGCACAAACAGTAACGACAGGAAGAAGAACAGCAGCAGCAATCTCATGATATGCAACCCTTAGTGAACACCGGCGCCCGGGGTGGTCATATGGCAGGACAGGCAGGTATTGTCGTAATCGGCGGCTTCGGTCGCTCCGCTGCCATAAGCCCGCCACATCGGCAAAGTATAGACACCGTCATTGGTATCGATATGCGGATCGTGGCAGGTGGTGCACTGCATCCGCTCCAAGGCATCGAGCGCGACAGGATCAGTGGCACTGGGCCGACTGAAAGATGGCGGCAAAGCGGCTTCGACAGCGGCATTGAAGACAAAAGAAATCGGGTGCGAAGAACTCAGGTCGATCGTTCCGTAAGCAGACATGGTCAACGCCGCCAGAGTTCCGCCGACGATCACTTCGCCGACCGCCGTTACGCCATCATGACAGGACAGGCAGAGCCGCGATGAGCCGTTCGGGTAGAGGCTGGCATCGGCGGCGACGGTTGCGTTGTACTGAGCTTCCGGAATCGCTTTAAGCTCTGCCGCACCGGTGTAGAGAGGGAAGGTTCCATCACCGTTCGGCCCGATCGGATCGCCGCGATTCCAGAGCGGGCCCTTGGCTGTGCCACCATGCGGCGTATGGCAGAACTTGCAGACCTCATCACTCTCACCGGCCGTCCCGTGGATATTACTGCTGCTGGCACTGCTGAGATTGTGCGGGTGAGAATTCTGAATACCGTCGGTCAACGTGTCGGTATCATAACCGAGCGTCATCGACACCGGCACCGCGGCTCCGACCGAACTGACCAGGGTCACGCCGTAAAATACAAGAATCAAGGCAATGCGCCGGTAATGATTGCTCATCAGGTCCTCATACCACTCGATAAAGTAGGCGCTGCAACAGCATAAACAGCGCTGATCTCCTTATGCTGACTGCTCAGATAGCAACACATATCGTCAGCAATTTCAACGCCAATTTTAATTTACTAATGATTATTTCCCAAGATACTGGAAGATTTTGATGCCGTATCCGCAGCTGTCCGCAACATAAAGACGATTATCAGCGTCAAAACTGAGACCGGCCGGCAGGCAGAATCGATCCGGCCCTTTTCGACCCCGCCCCAGAACCAGCAACAGATCCCCCCGGCGATTGAAGACCTGGATATTATCGAACGCCGCATCCGAAACATAAATATGTCCGGCCG
>JAADGW010000143.1 GCA_013152145.1 Deltaproteobacteria bacterium | reverse complement strand
ACCAATCTGCGCACCGAGGGGGGAGGTTTTGCACCGGTCCGCCTGGTCTGAAACGCCTGCTTTCCGGCTTTCTTCATAAGCGCCACAATTTTAGCCCGGATCGTTCATAAAACTCCCGACACAAAAAAGCCGCCCCGTTCACAGGACGGCTTTAATCTCAGCGGGTCCGCTGCCGATTTTATTCGGTACCCCAGACGAGGTTCTGCCAGATCCAGCCGGTTTGACCCGCTTCCGTTGTGATCTGTACCCATTCCTGCTGTTTGGCGACAGTCTTGTAACAGTTCCCTCTGACCGCTTTAAACACAACCGGGAATTCGGTTCCCGGACCGCTACGGACATTAGAAATACTGGCGGTTACAATGACTGATGGGGTCTTGCCGGTTAACGACTGGTGGACATAACCGGTTCTGCCGTCCGCATCTTTGACCTGAAAATAGTTGGAGCGGCTGCCGAGCACCTCCAGAGGGGTATACAGCGGCAGTTGGCGAATAACTTTTGAGCCGGCCACCATCCACCATCGCTCGGTCACGCAGCTCGGCCGGTTGGTGGACAATGCTGACCATTTCCGCCAGGCAGGGGGTTGCCAGCAGCAGAATCAGACAGAGCAAAAACAGCTTTTTCATGTTGCCTCCTTATTCGGGATTGATTGACCCATTAAATGTGATTATTAGAGCAATTTGGCAGGGGGCTGTCAAATTAAAAAACCTTGCGGTTGCGCACTGTTGCAGGATGATTTTTCACTCGCAACCGGTCATTCGGCCCGTATGCGCCATCTTTGGGAAAGACGCCGGGAGGGGATTGCTCAGGGTTGACAAGTAGGTCAGCCACCGGCCTTTTTAACCGTCCAACCCTGCTTCAGGAGTTCGTCAAACAGCCGGTCGCGGTGATCGCCCTGAATTTCAATCACACCATTTTTGATGGTTCCCCCGCTGCCGCACTTCTGCTTCAAGGTTTTGGCCAGCGTCTTTAACTCCTCCGCCGCTAACGGAATGCCGCTGATCAGGGTCACCCCTTTGCCTTTCCGGCCTTTGCTTTCGCGCTGGATGCGGACGATGCCGTCCCCTTTCGGCGTGGCTGCAGCTTTGCGGCAGGTACACTGCTTGCTGGCCTTGCCGCAAGCGGGACAGAGGCGGCCTGATTGACAGGAATAAACGAGACGACTGTTGTTTGGTGCCATAGTTGTTCCCGATTGTCTGTGAGCGGTTAAAGGATTTTCCGCAAATGACATTCGACACAGACGGCCTGCAGTTCATACAACCCGGTAGCGGGATTGTAGACAGTGCTGACGGTCATATGTTCAGGGCAGGCAATTTTATAGCACTGGCTGCAGGCCTGACCTTCACCGATCGTCGAACTGTAATCACAGATGTGACATATCCAGCGGCTGTTTTGCTCTTCGTTACTCATCGCTAAGTTATTACGCTCAAATTAAATAGCCGTCTGCTGCGGCGGTCAGGGTGGATAAACCGGCTTCGCCCGCAACCGGCTCGTCAGTGTCGCAGTGCCGGATCGGTGTCACGGTTGCACAGATCATCCAGCGTGAGGATTGCGTAGATGTCGCGGCGCGACGATTTTGATAATAACCGCACTGCCCACCAGCAGCGCCTGCGCTTGATCGATAATCTCCTCAGCGGCTTTCAGTGTCGATCCCCTGGCGAAGAAGTCGTCGATAAAAAGAATCCGTTCGCCCGGACGCAGCACCTCTTTTGCCACGTAGAGGGTGGTCGATTCCTGTTTGGTAAAAGAATAACTGGCTGCCGCGTAGTATTCTCCCATGGTCAGCGGCCGTTTCTTTTTCGCGTAAATGAAGGGGATCCTGAGCTTCCCGGCAACCGCCTGGGCCAGCATGATGCCACTGGTTTCGGCGGTGAGGATTTTTTCGATCGATTTGTCCGCAAACTGTTCGGCGATATCAGCGGCCAGCAGATCGATCAGCTGCGGGTCGACCATGTGGTTGAGAAAAAGATCGACCTTGATCACCTCACCATCGATCTTACCGTCCCGTTTGATCCGTTCCAGCAGTGTCTGAGCGGCGTTGTTCATTTACGGTCCTCCCGATCATAAGGTAAGCCGAGACTTTCCGGTTGCTGGCCGGCACCTTTTTGCAGCCGCAGGGTGGAGATGATCAGGACAACAATGGTAAAAAAATAGGGCAGCATCTGCAGGAGGTGTGCGCTGATGGTTGTCCCCATCGCCTGAAATCGCAATTGCATGGCGGTAATTCCGCCGAACAGGTAGGCGCCGAACAGCGCCTTGGGACTCGACCAGCCGGCAAAAATAACCAGTGCCACGGCAATCCAGCCGCGTCCGGCCGACATGTTTTCGATCCACATCGGGGTGTAGGCGAGGCTCAGGTAGGCGCCGCCGATGCCGACAATGCCGGAACCGATGGTGACGGCGAGAAAACGGTAGCGGTTGACCGGTACGCCGCAGGTGTCGGCAACCGCCGGATTTTCCCCCAGGGTGCGGACCTCCAGCCCCCAGCGGGTCCGGTAAAAAAACAGCCAGATGGCAACCACCAGTAGAAAGCTGAAATAAATCAGCAGGTCCTGATTGAAAAAAGCTTTGCCGACGATCGGTAATTCCGAGAGACCGGGGATGGCGACCCGCTCAAAGCCGTCGATGGTCAAGCCGACCATCCCCCTGCCGAACAGGGCCGTCATGCCGATGCCGAACATCGTCAGCGCCAGCCCGCTGACGATCTGGTTGCCGCGTAACTGTACGGTAATAAAGGCGTGAATCGCCCCGGCGATAAAGGCCATGGCAAACGCCGCGATGACGCCGATCAGCAACGAGCCGCTGGCGTGGGTGGCGGCAAACCCGGCCACGGCGCCGATCAGCATCAATCCTTCGATGCCCAGGTTGATGATACCGGCGCGCTCGTTAATGATCGCACCCAGGGTGGCAAACAGGATCGGGGTCCCGGCCCGGACCGTGGCATCGAGCAGAATCTCAAACATTTATTCCTCCCCTGACCAGTTTGACCCGATACTGGATAAAGAAATCCGCGGCCAGCAGGAAGAACAGGATCAAACCCTGAAAGGCGTAAACAAAGGCGACCGGCAGTTGCCAGAGCAGTTGCAGGCTGTCACCGCCGACCAGCAGCACCCCCATCAGAAAAGCGACGATGACCACACCGACGGCACTGCGTTTGGCCAGCCAGGCGATGATGATCGCCGTATAACCGTAACCGGGTGAAAGGCCGTGTTGCAGACGATGTTGCAGCCCGGCAACTTCGCTGAAACCGGCGAGTCCGGCAATCGCGCCGCTGAGGAACAGCACGGTAAATATTGCCAGTCCGGTTTTCATCCCGGCATACCGGGCCGCCTTTGGATTGCTGCCGATGACCTTGATTTCATATCCCCAGATGGTCCGTTCCATAAACAGAAAGAGCAGCAGGGCACAAAAAATGGCGAGAAAGAAGCCGCTGTGCAACCGGGTGTCGAAATATTCGGCCAGCCGGGCGGTATCGCTGAACTGGGCGGTCAGTGGAAAGTTGAAGCCTTTGGGATCTTTCCACGGGCCGTAAATCAGATAGTCGACCAGCAGGATGGCGATATAGTTCATCAACAGGGTGACGATGACCTCGTTGACTTGCCAACGGGCACGCAAAAAACCGGCAACTCCGGCCCAGAGTCCACCACAGATAAATGCGGCGCTGAACATGGCGAACATCATGACCCAGTGGTTGTCGATGCCGGAAAACAGCGCTACCCAGCTGGCCCCCATCGCCCCCATGTAGATCTGTCCTTCGGCACCGATGTTCCAGATCTGCATGCGGAACGCCAGGCTGACCCCCAGACCGGCAAAGATCAACGGCGTGGTTTTGACCAGCGTCTCCGACAGTCCGTAGAGCGAGCCGAGTGATTCGATGAGGATTTCACGATAGGCCTGCAACGGGTTGACACCGCCGGCCAGCAGTAAAAACCCGGCGATAAACAGGGCGAGGGCGATGGAGATGAGCGGGGCGCTGAAGCGGAACAGCGGCGAAGAAATCTCGCGGCGCTCGGTAATTAACTGCATGCTGCACCCACTGGTTTTTCACCCGCCATCATCAAGCCGATCTCTTCCCGGGTGGTTGTTTGCGGATCGACAGTGCCGACCAGGCGGCCGCGGAACATGACCGCGATCCGATCGCTCAGTTTCAGCAGTTCATCCAGGTCTTCAGCAATCAGGAGGGTGCTCATGCCGCGGTCTGCACCCTCGGCGATGACTTTGTGCACATACTC
>JAADGW010000026.1 GCA_013152145.1 Deltaproteobacteria bacterium | reverse complement strand
AGGCGCACGTCGACCTTGATCGTTTTGCAGCCGCCGAGCCGTTCGAACTCCCCCTCCTGCAACACCCGCAGAATTTTGGCCTGAGTGGTCAGGCTCATGTCGCCGATCTCATCGAGAAACAGGGTCCCGTTGTGGGCCAGCTCGAAACGCCCCTTGCGCTGTTCCGCGGCACCGGTGAAGGCCCCCTTTTCGTGGCCGAACAGCTCTCCAGCAGATTCTCGTGCAACGCCGCGCAGTTGACCTTGATGAAGGGACCACCCCCGCGGGAACTGTTGTGATGAACGGCACCGGCAACCAATTCTTTACCGGTCCCCGATTCGCCGGTTATCAGCACCGTAGCATCACTCGGGGCGACCAGAGCCAGGGTTTCGAACATCTCGCGCATGGGACGACTGCTGCCGATAATCTTGCCGAAGTCGAATTTTTCGCCGAGCCGCTCCTTGAGAGCGGTATTCTCCCGCTGCAGGCGCTCGAAGTTCAGCGCCCGCGCCACCGTCAGGGCCAGTTCCGCAGCGTCCACCGGCTTGGTGATATAGTCGAAGGCCCCCTTCTTCATCGCCTCCACGGCATTTTCCACCGAGGAAAAGGCGGTGATGATGATGATCGGCAGCGCCGGTTTCGCCTCCTGAATCGCCGCGAGGGCTTCCAACCCGCCGATCCGTTGCATCTTCAAGTCGAGCAGCACCAGGTCGATTTCCCGTTCCCGGGCCAGATGAATCGCCACATCCCCATCGTCAGCCTCGATGATCTGGTACCCTTCCCCGCCCAGGTGGGCCTTGAGCATGGTGCGGTGGGCAGCGTCATCGTCGACGATCAGGAGAGTGGGTGATGTTCCCTTCATGAGCGGGCTCCCTTCTGCGGCAGAATCACCGTGACAACCGTCCCCTTCCCCGGCGTGCTCTGCACCTCGATGCGGCCGGCGTGCTGTTCGATGATCTGCTGGACCGTCGCCAGCCCCAGCCCGGTTCCGGTCTTGCGGGTGGTGAAGAAGGGGTCGAACATGTGCGCCTGCTCTTCAGGGCTCATCCCTTTGCCGTTGTCCGCTACCCAGCAGCGGATCTCGGCCGCCTGCTGCCGAGCGCCGAGACAGATCTCCCCGCCGGCTTCGGTGGCCGCCTGAGCATTCTGCAGCAGGTTGATCAGTACCTGGGTCAGCAGGTCGGAATCGGCATGAAACAGGACCGGTTCGGTGGGCAGCTCAAGCCGGAAGCTCAGCTGCCGGGCGGTCAGCTCATCCTGCAACAGCCGGGCGGTCCGCTGCAACAGGCCGCCCAGCTCAATTTCTGTCAGTTCCGGTTCCCGCGGCCGGGCGAACTGCAGCAGGGCGGAGATCGCTCGATTGAGCCGGTCAATCTCCTCGACCATCAGTTCAGCATAGTCTTCGGCGTGCGGGTCCTTTGCTCCGAGCTTGGCAAAATACTGGGCAAACCCACGCAGGGTCCCGAGGGGGTTGCGGATCTCATGGGCGATACCGGCCGCCATGCGGCCGAGAGCGGCGTGTCGCCGGGAACGCTCCAGAGCTTCTTCCATCACCCGGATCTCGCGCATATCCCGGACAATCAGGACGGTTCCCCGGGGCTCGCCATCACGGTTTTTAAGGCGCGAGGCGCTCACTTTGAGCGGCACAGTCTCGCCGTCCGGCCGCCGGCACTCCACCGGCCGCTCGACAAATTCACCACCTTCACGAATCAGCGGCGTAATTTCACAATGCCCGGTTCCGGTCAGAATCTCCAGGGGCTGCCCTTCAAGCGGCCCTTCCTGCCGACCGAAGATTTCCCGGGCCTGATCGTTGAGGGAGACGATGCACCCGCGGTTGTCCAGAGTAATCAGCCCGGCAGGCATACTGTCGATAACGTTACGGGTGTAAAGCTCCATGTTGGCCAGAGTGGTTCTGGCCACCCGGGTCTGCTGGGCGAGAAACAGGAAATAAAACCCGGTTGAGCCCAACATCAACAGCAATCCGCCCATCAACAGGCTCTGCCGGAGATCCCCATGGCGGACCGCTTCAAACTCAGCGGTATAAAGCCCCACGAAAATCGCCCGGCGCTCAACCTGTCCGTGCTGTCCGTGCTGCCCGGCGTCCATACCGCACCATCGCTGCCAGCGGCCCATCATTTCCTTATGGCCGTCACCATCCGGCAGAACCGGTTTGAATTCCTTTGCGACTTCAAACAGCTCCTGCCCGGCAGCATCTTTTATCCGACGGGTGTAGGGCTGCTGCTGCGCCAGAACCTGCGCAACCGGCAGAATATCTCCGCTGCGGCGCGCCTCACCGGCGGCGGTCAGTTGTCGGCCGGAGGCGTCGGTGATCACAATATAGGCAACCGATTTGCTGCGCGCCGTCTCCTGCACCAGGTTCGCCAGGGAATTATCTCCCCAATCCATCATCATGGCGGTGCGGGTTCCCGCCTCAAAGGCGCGAATAAGCGTCAGCCCTTCCTGCCGGAGAAAGTTTTCCATCAGGCGCTCTTCGCGATTCAGATTGCGCCAGGTCGACAGACCGAGAATTATGGCCAGGATGATACTGGCCATAATCAGCCCCAGGGCCGGCAAGGAGAGTTTTTTTGTCTGGTGCGCTGCTGGAATCATCGGCTTCCGCTGAAAACCATTTTCATATTCTTCTTGACAGGATTATGGCAAACAAGGTAAAAGCTCAAAAACGTCTGAATAATTATTCATTCAAGCGGATGTCATGTCAAACAATATTTGTCAAATCTATTACGTCGACGAAGAACGGGTCGCCCGGGCCCGGGCTCGGATGCATGAAGGAACCGTCATCGAGCTGGCTGATATCTTCAAAGTCCTGGCCGAGCCGACCCGGATACGGATTCTTCACGCCATTTCCGAAGAAGAGCTCTGTGTCTGCGATATTGCCGCAGTGGTCAACGCAACCCAATCGGCGATTTCACATCAACTGCGAATTCTGCGCGCGGCCAGACTGGTCAAATCCCGCAAGGACGGCAAGATGGTCTACTACTCCCTGGATGACGAGCATGTCCACAACCTGTTTGAAGAAGGGATCCGCCATCTGGAAGAGAGTTAAAGCATTTTTTTGCCGCAATATATGAATATATCCACATACGTTCACAAAAACAGGTCGATCCCCCGGAGATAGAAATGGAACAGAAGAGTGTTTGCGGCTGCCAAAGGCGAATCGAAGGCGAATCGGGGGACATAATGCCTATTTACCCTGATTTGCGTGAAGAATTGGCAGGTAATAGATATTGTGTCCCCCGATTCGTTGAAAGTAACTGGTAGCTGCGGGAGCAATATTGACTCCCCCGGTCGGAATGATGGATCAAGCCTTCTG
>JAADGW010000252.1 GCA_013152145.1 Deltaproteobacteria bacterium | reverse complement strand
GGCGGGGCGATCTCGATCGTCGGAATGCAGATGGTTTCAGCACCCTGCTGCTGTAACCGCTGCACAAAAGCATCGGCCCGGGTACGCGGCCGGGTGATCAGGAACCGCTTGCCGAACAACGGCAGGTTGTCATACCAGCGCAGCTCCTCGCGATAGCTGACCACCTCGCCGATCACGACTACTGCCGGCGGCTGCAACCCTTCGCGAACGACATCTTCGGCAATCGACTCCAGCGTTCCGATCAGGGTCTGCTGCCGCGGCAGGGTCGCCCATTGCACAACCGCCACCGGCGTCTGCGGCGAGCGGCCGTGCTTGATCAGTTCGCTGCTGATCAGTTCGAGATTGGTCATCCCCATATAGAAAATCAGCGTACCGAGCCCGGTCGCCAGCTTCTCCCAATCGAGACTGGACAGCTTGCGCTCCGGCCGTTCATGACCGGTGAGCAGCGCCAGGCTGGTGGTCACATCGCGGTGCGTCAGGGGAATCCCGGCATAGGCCGCAGCGGCAAACCCGGCCGTAATTCCGGGAACAACCTCGAAGGGGATTCCCCGCTCTTTCAAGAAGGCGGCCTCCTCACCACCGCGACCGAAAACGTAGGGGTCACCACCTTTCAGCCGAACGACCTGCAATCCAGCAACGGCCTTTTCCACCAACAGGGCGTTCGTCTGCTCCTGCGACAGATGATGATTGCCGCACCTCTTGCCGACGTAGATTTTCTCGGCACCGGCCGGAGCATGACCGAGCAGCAGCGGATTAGCC
This sequence comes from Deltaproteobacteria bacterium, assembly GCA_013152145.1. Lineage (GTDB taxonomy): Bacteria > Desulfobacterota > Desulfuromonadia > Desulfuromonadales > Geopsychrobacteraceae > Malonomonas. The sequence goes on along the minus strand of JAADGW010000252.1, from coordinate 2,745 downwards.
AGATAATCGTAGATGACCACATCGGCCAGCGCCAGACACTGCTGACCTTTCAAGGTCAGCAGGCCGGGATCACCCGGCCCGGCGCCGACCAGATAGACCTTTCCGGTTGACAACAGGATTACTCCTTCGCTTCGAACGTTTCGCAGCCGTAAACCGCGTTGAGAATCGGCCCGGCGCCTTCTTCGAGCAGCTGTCCGGCCAGGGCAACCCCGGTTTCCTCGGCCTGATCGACATGACAACTGACAGTCTTTTTCAGCAGCTGCCGGCCGTCAACACTGGAGACCAGCCCGGTCAGCTCCAGTTGCTCGTCGGTCACGGTGCCGAAAGCAGCAATCGGTACCTGACATCCCCCTTCAAGGGTCGCCAGCACCGCCCGTTCGGCGCTGACCGCACAGGCGGTCGACGGGTGGTTGAAAAAGTCGATCAGATCGTTGGTGGCAGTATCATCAATCCGGCTTTCCAGCCCCAGCGCCCCCTGCCCGATCGCCGGCAGGCAGATCTTCGGGTCGAGATATTCACCGATCTGGTCGTCAAATCCGAGCCGGTGCATCCCGGCGGCGGCCAGCACCACGGCATCAAGGTTATCTTCAGTCAGCTTACCGATGCGGGTCTGCACATTACCGCGGATATCGACCATTTCCAGATCGGGACGCAGATTCAGCAACTGGGCCTTGCGCCGTAGCGAGCTGGTGCCGATCCGGCCGCCCTGACGGATTTCGGTGAAACTTTTATAGCCGTTCTTCAACACCAGAATATCGCGCGGATCTTCCCGCTCGGTGATGCAGCGCAGCCCGGTCCCTGCGGGAAAGAAGGTCGGCACATCTTTCATCGAATGCACGGCGATATCGATCTCGTTGCGCAGCATCGCTTCCTGAATCTCTTTGACGAACAGGCCCTTGCCACCGACCATCGCCAGCGGCACATCGAGAATCTTGTCCCCCTGGGTCTTGATCTTGGTCAGGCTGACGGTCAGCTCGGGATATTTTTTCTCCAGTTCGGATTTCACCCAGTTGGCCTGCCAGAGGGCGAGAGCGCTGGCGCGGGTGCCGATTCTTAAAATGCGGGTCGTCATGCAGTAACTCCTTAAGTGTCGTCCGCTTCATGCTGTTGACTGTCGGTCGGTTCCGGCAGATCGAAGAGGGTCCGAACGGCATCGATATAGAGCCCGCCATCACCGTTGATCTGCAATTCTTTCAGGACATTGGTCGGGTGGTGGAGGATCTTGTTGACGATAGCGTTGGTCATCGCTTCGACCGCTCTACGCTCCTTATCGCCAAGACCGCTCAGGTTGGAAAAGGTCTTTTCCAGCTCGGCTTTACGGACCTGATCGAGCTTCTGCCGCAAGGCGACAATGGTCGGCTTGACTTCGAGGGTCGCCATCCACTTCTGAAACTGTGTGATTTCACTGTCGATGATCACTTCTGCTTTAGCGGCCTCTTTATTGCGTTCTTTCAGATTGGCCTGCACCACACCCTGCAGGTCATCAACGTCGTAAAGATAGATGCCATCAATTTTATTCGCCAGTGGATCGATGTCACGCGGGACCGCAATGTCGATCAAAAACATCGACTTGTGCCGACGGGCCTTGATGACTTCCTTGACTTTCTTCGCCGACAGCACGTAATCGGGCGCACCGGTCGAGGAGAGGACAATGTCAACCCGATGCAGCTGCTCGCGGAAATTATCAAAGGAAACCGCCACCCCGCCGTCAAACTCGGCCGCCAGTTTTTCTGCCCGGGCAAACGTCCGGTTGGTCACCAGCACCTTGCCGATGCCGTTATTGACGAAATGCCGGGCCGCCAGCTCGCACATTTCTCCAGCACCGATCAACATGACGGTCTTATCCTCAAGGCTATCGAAAATCTTCCGCGCCAGCTCCACCGCGGCAAAAGAGACCGACACCGCGCTGCTGGCGATCGCCGTTTCAGTCCGCACCCGCTTAGCCACCGAAAAGGCCTTGTGCAGAAACCGGTTGAGGATCAGCCCGGCGGTTTTGTACTCGGTCGCGTAGCCGTAAGCGGTTTTGATCTGGCCGAGAATCTGCGGTTCACCGACCACCATCGAATCGAGGCTGGAAGCAACCCGCAACACGTGACGGATGGCCTCTTCGCCCTCGAAGTCATACAGGTGCTCACTCAAACTGTCGAACGGCAGATCGTGGTAGTCGGAGAGAAATTTTCTCAACTCGATGATCGCCGCTTCCGGGTTGCGGCTGGCAGCGTAAAGTTCGACCCGGTTGCAGGTGGAAACGATGACCGCTTCGACAATCGCCGGCAGCTCCAGCAGCTGCCTGGACGGGGCTTCCATCCCGGTCGGGGGAAATGCGACTTTCTCCCGTATTTCAACTGGGGCTGTTTTATGGCTCAGCCCGACAACAACAATATCCATGGTCTGTACTGTCAAGCTCCGGTTAAGGTTTGATGAACGTATCAAAGGTATGCTGACCGCTGAGCAACAGATTAACCCCGAGAAACGTGAACAGCAGGAAAAGGAAGCCGATAATGGAAAAGATCGCCGCCTTGCGGCCTCGCCAGCCGCCCGTCAGACGACCGTGCAACAGCCCGGCATACAGGAACCAGGTGAGCAACGCCCAGGTTTCCTTGGGGTCCCAGCTCCAGTAACTTCCCCAGACCGTATTCGCCCAGACCGCTCCGCTGATAATCCCCAGGGTCATCAGCGGAAAACCGACACTCAGGCAGGTGTAATTGACCTTATCGAGAGAGTCGAGCGAAGGCAGCAGCTGGT
>JAADGW010000254.1 GCA_013152145.1 Deltaproteobacteria bacterium | reverse complement strand
CAAGGAACGACTTGAGGATGACTATTTCTGCCAATTGCAGAAGCGCCGAGGCAGCACCGAAGCCCGCATCGGTATCTTCAAGAACGCCTATCTTGGAACCCCCCTGAGAAATAAGGGATTTGAGAATCGAAAGACCCGCATCGAATGGTGCATCCTGGCCCATAACCTCTGGAAGTTAGCCCGTATGGCCGCACAACAGCGGGAAATAACAGCGGGAAATCACGACAGAATACAAGGAAGCCGCCTGAACGATCAATTCACGGTGCAGCCGTCCGAGGGAGTAGTGGGTTCAGATCCAGGGATCAACGCTGAAAAACCCGACTGAATTCCCCACGAATTGAAATACCCTGGAATTTTTACACTGCAACCAGCTGCGTCGAAATTGATTTCGGAAAAACCTCGACTTTGGGACAGGCTCTAGATATGCAGTTGTTACTGCGAACGGACATTATTGCCTAACAAGACTAACTCAGTATCCCGATTCCAAGAACCCAACCGGAAGGGTCGGTTGCCCCTCAGACTGAATTTCATTCACTGCTTTCAAAACGAAGCGTTCTGGAAGCACTGCTACCAAGCTTTATCTCAACGTTATGCAGAATCATCGGCTTGGTTCCTTTGGCGGGGCGCGGGTTGATAAGTTGCCCCTTGCGCCCTTGAAAAACATCGATTCCCAAGGCGAGATGCAACTCAAGGGGCTGCACCGACAGGTCGTAGGTTCCCGGTAAGATCTGGATTCCATTAGAGAAAAAATTATAGGTTGCACCTACCGGACTGAACGGATCGCGGCTTCCGGCTTTTCGGCCTTTGATTCTTGCCTTAACGGCGGAACCATTCAACAGCACCGTCAAAGTCAGCTTCGCCGGTACCTGCTTTTTGAATTTCAGCGTCTTGGTAAACGTCTGACCTTCTTTGATACTCAGGGCCATGCCGGTCTGTGCAAAACGTGGTCGCGGAAAAATTGATTGTCTTTTATCCCGCGGCTCTTCCCCCCAAATGCTGAGTCGATAATCCCCCTCCAGTAACTTGACCTCCAGTGGCATTCTGACGGAAGCGCGGCGGCGACTTACAGGAAAAACCCTTTCATTGGGACTCTTGGCGGACACAATTTCAACGCTCGCAGTCAGCGGTTGTCCCTCAAGCAGCGCATTAAAGTGCAGGATCCCCCAACCTGCTGCAGGCAAGGTTACCTGTGACTCTATGCTACCACCCGCCGGCACGACAAGATGATCAAGCCGCGCCTCGCGTGTAGGTCCATAAATCGGCCCATTATTCAAGGCGTACACCTTGGCTTCGTACTGTCCGGGAGCCAGGGTAACATTCAAGGGCGATCGTTGCGGATCAACGGACAAAACCGCCAACCGGTGGTTGTCCGGTGTCCAGATGCTTAAACCAACTTTCTGATCAGCAAAAAGGCCGTTGACTCCGATGCTCAACTGTCCGGCCTGCTGGAAAATAATTTTCTGGGTCGTGACCTTACCGGGCCAAACGGAGACGACTGCGCGCTGTTCACCCCCGGCATAATTTTGTGGTTGCAGCCTGAGCAGATAGGTCCCGGAGGACAGGGGGAAATCACGGGTTGCGCTGACCACCTTGCTCTTGGGCAAGGTTTTCGTAATGGAGACTCCGTTGCTGTCAATGGCGGAGACAAAAATATAACTCACTGGGTTCTCGCGACTCGCCCCCACCAGACGCAAAGTCCCCTCGCCCTGTGCAACCGATGCCGTTGAGCGCAACTTCAAGGTCTTACGCAAAGACTGCCCTTTTTTAAGTGTAAAGACAAAAGAGGGTTCACGATAGCCTGAATAATCTCCCCGGGGTGACGCAAAAACTCGGTAGCGTCCAGCAGGGAGCGGCAACAGCAAGGGGCCCCCTTCGTAATGCGCCTGGCGTGAAGGATTCGCGGACGTTGCAGCGGCATGGTCATTGTCATCGAGCGGAGTTGCGGCGACTATGGCCTCAATTTTCTTGCCCGCGTCCGGCCCTTCCAGGGTCAGGTAAAATTTACTGTCGACTGGCAACAGTTTGCGCCCCGGATGTTTGATTTCATCCAGACCCGAAACGCAGGAACTCTGTTCATACGAACGTCCCTTGTAAAGAGGATTAGCATCCAGCGCACTCATCCCCGTCTTGATATTCATCCACGCAGACTTCTGGACAGCGGGTTGTTTGCTGCCAGCAAATATCCATCACCTTTGCATAGGTCTTTTGAGTCGGCTTGTGCAATTTAATGCAGCGCCCCAGATCCTGTGAACAACGTTGGTAAACCTGCTGCGGTGTTGGCGGCACTGGTGCCGCCGCGATAGGGTTGATGATCCCCATAAGAAGCAGCAAAACACCCAGCACTATTTTCAGGTTTAAATTCATATTTCCTGGCCCAGGGGACGTTGTTGATTAACGACACTCTTTGCCACGACCACAGGAAGCCCTATTTTAAATACGGTACCCGCCACGCCCTGTGTAACGATTATCATCTCAGAGAGCTGGAGAAAAACTGAGGACAAGATCATTCGTAGATCCTGTCGCTCCAGCAATCCTGCCCCGCCTGCTCATCTTCAGCGAACCACCGTCAATCGCTCAGGTCCATTCGTTGTCTTTCCATTCCGCATCATGGACACGCGGTAACGTCCAGGAGGCGCGGCGGGCAGAGCGATATCGAAGCCGGTTCCATCACGCCTCCAATTACTCACCGTCGTCACCCGAATGCGTGAGGAACCATGCTGTAGGAGCACAGTAACACCTGTGCTCCTGGCTCCCAGACGGACTCCGGTTACATGCAGTATATTTCCAGGCCTTACCCTGGTTCGGCTGTAGGAGCTAATCGCGGGAGAATGAAGACCCGGAACGATCCCGCGTAGTCCACCTGATGCCAGATTCCTGGACGCCGATACGCCGTTGACCCGTGCCGCCCTGGTTGTGCGATTTGCCGGAGGTGGAGCGACATTCAGCAAGATCTGCCCGAAACGGCTATGCGTAGTGGAATCCTCAGCAGAGAGGGTATATCTGCCAATCGGGAGAGTATTCGCCAACCGTATTTCCAGGGTTGTTCCGTTTATCAACCGCCAGTTCGGGGAGAAACCGTTTCTCGATCCTGCAGCCACCATTGACAGCACCACCCTGTGAGCATTGAACGCAGCCTGGTTAAACTGACCCGTAATCCGGACAGACTGCCCCGCCGCGACCCGTCTAGGCACCGAGTCCATTCTGGCGATTACCGGATCGATCCGATAGCTTACAGAGGTCGTCGCACCTCTCACATTGCCGTTCCTGCCGTAACGGCCATCTGCCCAGTCATTAACATGGACATACAGAGAGCGGCCCTGCACGTTGGGATCGTAGTTGGGGTCATAAGCAGGAACCGGTATCCGGAACTGGACGGCCAGATTTTTTACCAAGCCATGATCGACCTGCCGCGAGGCCAGTAGTCGGCCTCTGGCATCTTGTTCCCTGACTACAATATCCTTAATCCCCTGATCATCACGGGCATTAACTTCCAACAATAGAGAACGACCGGAAACATTATTATGCCCTACGCCTCCAAGTACACTGCCATCCATCCGTTTCAACTGCACTTGCAGCTGTGGCTGCTCGCAATCTACCCAGAAGGTCAATGCGTTTGAAGGCGACCCAACTCGGCGACCTCCACCTTTCACCCAGGCACTGGCGTATAATGTGTTTTTTCCGCACATACCTTGGTTAATGTGGAATGCAACTACAGCTTCCACTCTCTGTGCATTGGAGACGTTAATCCTTACACCGCCGCTGGTCGCCGGCCCGTTAATACGTATGAATTCACCGCCGTACACATTAGAGCGTGATCCAATACCCCTACTTTGGAGCACAATATTATCAATCTGTTTACGAGGGGATATAATGCTTATTTTCACAGGTATCCCTGTGGGTAAGTTAGCATCGTAGATTCTCGGACCAGGATTCGCAAAAGATATATTAAAAGATGTTAGAGAATAAGAGCCTTTGGCCAATACCTCCCCGGAATAAAGAGTCACCATAGAAATGGTAACCGCCATAAAACAAAAAACTATCAAATTCCATCGTATCATTTTCATCATTTCCTCCTATTTATCATCTTCACTACAGTGAACTGCGTCGCATAAACTCATCGGTTTAAATGAGGAGAACAGCACAACCTGATTATATTTATTAGTGCCGAACACGATCGTAAATACGTTTCCCGTCCGGCCCCGTGTTATAGCATGCAGAATCAGTATATCCATCGCCGTCAGTATCTTTTCTGCCCACGGTCATAGGATCACAGTCTTCATCTTTACCGACACCGGGGTCACATATTTCAACGTTGCCGGGGAACATCCTGGGATCTGAATCGTTACAATCATCGCCACCGGTCCTGATAGAGGCATGACCGTCTCCGTCCACATCTTCCGGGGCATGGCGGCACAAGGCCTGATATTCGTCACAATAATCACGGGTATAGGGATTGTCATCACTGCGGCAAATGCCATCCACCTGTGGTCCTGTAGCCCGACCATTAACGCCAGGAGGTTCAATAAATATAACGCAACCGTCTACCCTGGCCCGGGGATCCTCTGGCAGACAAAGCTCCCGGCCGTTGCAGAACAGACCGTCATCACACTGACGATCATTACGACACTGCGCCGCCTGCGCAGATGACGGAGGGAAAGCCCAAAGTGTCAGAAAGAAGACCGCACAGAGCAGAAGCATATTGATTTTAGGCGAGAGCATTATCATCATTATCGTCCCTTTTCATAGCTATTCAACGCGCAGCAGCAGGCGCGCAATCGTTCCAGTGGCTCGAATCCTGATCGTTGCAATCATTGCCAACATCCGCGAGCCAACTCCCGGTACGCAGCGCCTCCTCAACATCCGAAGGGCAAACTTTCATCATGGTCTCGGGATCGCCATGGGTATCGCCATCGACATCGGCAAACTTATAGGTGCCGACATCCTCGTCGATTTGGCCATCACAGTCATTGTCCTTGTGATCGCAGATTTCAACGCGACCGGGCGAAACCTCAGCATCGTTATCATCGCAATCGGCTCCTGACAGGTAAGCCTCTTCGGTCAATGCGCGCATACGTTCCCGGACTCTGCGTTTCGCAGCGGCCATCTGCCGTTTAAAATTGTTATATTCCCGAGAATTTTCGCCGATTTTACGCAGCTCTTGCGCCGAAAGGGCATTATGACCACGGGCCTGTTCTGCGGCAC
>JAADGW010000095.1 GCA_013152145.1 Deltaproteobacteria bacterium | reverse complement strand
AACGTTCACCGCTTGCCGGAACTGGTCCAGCAGGTCGAGGCCAAACGGCAGCGCGGCAGCGCCACCGACTTTCTCGACCGCGAAACCCGCCTCAACCTGTTTCCGCAGCGCAGCGTACGGGACCAGGTCACGCGTTTTGTTACCGTGATGCAGGGCTGTGACAACTTCTGCTCCTATTGCATCGTGCCCTACGTACGGGGCAGAGAGGTCAGCCGTCCGAGCCGTGAGATTGTCGCCGAGATCGAAGGCCTGGTTGCTCAGGGTGTACGTGAGGTGACTCTGCTCGGGCAGAATGTCAATTCCTACGGCAACAAGCAGGACGGTGAAATCTCCTTCGCACAGTTGCTGCAAAAAATAAATAATATCAAAGGTTTGCAAAGAATACGTTTTGCGACTTCACATCCCAGGGATATGACCGATGCGCTGATCGACTGTTTCGGCGAGCTGGATAAACTCTGCCGGCATATTCACCTGCCGTTCCAGAGCGGCTCCGACCGGATTCTCAAACTGATGAACCGTGGTTACAGCGCCGCCGACTATCTGCGCAAAGTCGAGCGCCTGCAGCAGGTTTGTCCGGAAATCCGCCTGACCACCGACATTATTGTCGGTTTTCCCGGTGAGACGGAGAGTGACTTTCAGGCGACCCTCGATCTGGTGGAACAGGTGCGCTATGCTGACGCCTTTACCTTTCTCTATTCACCCCGCAGCGGGACGGCTGCGGCTGAATTAAGTGATGATCAGTCGAGCGTGCAGAAACAACAGCGCTTCGAACGGCTGCTCGATACGCAGAACCGGATCGGCGCAGAGACCTGGCAGGCCGATCTGCATCGGGTTCTTCCGGTGCTGGTCGAAGGGGAGAGCAGGCAGGGAGACGGGCAGCTTTTCGGACGCACAACCTGGAACCGTATCGTCAATTTTTCCGGCCGGATCGAGCTGGTCGGCCGGGTTGTGCCGGTGAGAATCCTCAAGGTGTTCCGTAATTCGAACTTGGGCGAGTTGACCACTGACGTTTGACGTCAAGAAAGGGAGCGACGCATGATCGATCTGCATACCCACACATTTTTCAGTGACGGTGAACTGGTCCCGGCCGAATTGGTGCGCCGCGCCGCAGTTGCCGGCTATCAGGCCATTGCGATCACCGATCATGCTGATCAGAGCAACACCCAGTGGCTGTTGTCCAGGCTGGTTGGTGTCGTCGATGAGATCGGAGCGGCCAACAATATGCAGGTCCTGGCCGGAGTCGAGTTGACCCATGTGCCGCCGGTCATGATCGCTGCTGCTGCGCAGCTGGCGCGTGATAATGGCGCTGAACTGATCATTGTGCATGGCGAAACGATTGTCGAACCGGTCATGGAAGGGACCAACCGGGCGGCCATCGAGGCGGGTGTCGATATCCTCGCTCACCCCGGTCTGATCAGCAGCGAAGATGTTCAGCTGGCAGCGGCAAAGGGGGTCTGTCTTGAAATCACCACCCGTAAGGGACATTCTCTGACCAACGGCCATGTCGCCAAACTGGCCCGGCAGTACGGAGCAAAACTGGTGATTGACAACGACGCTCATGCCCCCGATGATCTGGTCTCGCTGGAGATGGCACACAAAATTGCCCAGGGGGCCGGGCTGACGGAAGAGCAGTTCCAGCAGGCGCGGATCAATTCTGAAGAACTGGTGAAAAAAGCCAAAGGCTGAAGGCCGCAAGCGGGTGCTGAACTGATTAGGTTGTGCCCGGTTGATAGGCAGTGAGGAAAAAATGGACGATAAGGATTTTGCGTTTCTCAAGCAACTGGTCGAAACCCCGAGCCCGTCAGGCTATGAACAACCGGCCCAACGGGTGGTCCGGGCGCAGCTGGCAGCGGCGGCCGATGAGCTGACCACCGATGTCATGGGCAACCTGATTGCACGGCTCGCGGGGCAGGGCGGACCGAAGCTGATGCTGGCCGGTCACTGCGATGAGATCGGTTTTATGGTTCAGTACGTTGACGACAACGGGTTTATTTACTTCGGCGCCATCGGCGGCGTCGACCCGCATCTTTCACCGGGGCAGCGGATCCGCATCCATACGGCAAACGGGGAGCTCAATGGCGTCATCGGCAAAAAGGCGATTCATCTGATCGAGCCGAAAGATCGGGATACGGTCATCAAACTGAAGGATCAGTTCATCGATATCGGCTGTGCGTCGCGCGAAGAGGTCGAAAGGCTGGTGCAGATCGGTGATCCGGTGACCTTTGCCGTCGGTGTTGAGCGCCTGCAGGGCGATCGTCTGACCTCGCGGGCCTTTGATGATAAAATGGGCGCTTTTATCGTCGCGCAGGTTTTAAAACGGGTCAAAGCCGCAGGCGGGATGGCAGCGGATCTTTATGCCGTGTCGACGGTTCAGGAAGAGGTCGGCCTGCGCGGTGCCGCTACCAGCAGCTACGGGATCAATCCAGATGTCGGTATCGTTGTTGAAGTGACGCATGCCACCGATTATCCGGATGTCGATAAAAAGAGCATCGGTCGTGTCGAACTCGGCAAAGGCCCGGTGCTTGCCCGGGGGGCCAATATTAACCCGATACTGTTCGAACTGCTGAGTCAGACGGCAGCGGACGAGAAAATCCCGCTTCAGGTGATCGGTGTGCCGCGTGCGACCGGAACCGATGCCAACGTCATGCAGCTCTCGCGCGGTGGTGTGGCGACGGCACTACTCGGTATCCCGTTGCGCTACATGCACACCCCGGTCGAGGTCCTCTCGCTGGCCGATCTGGACAATGCGATCGCCCTGCTGACAGCCGTTGTGCAGAAGATCAAGCCACAGCAGTCTTTTATTCCGCAGTAACCTGCGGTAACGAGCAACGCAAAAAAGCCCCGACCAGCCGGCCGGGGCTTTTTTGCGTTATGGGTCGGTGTTGACGAACAGGTTTTTCGGCAAGCCCCTCATGCGGCCCTTGGAGTGGGCAGTGCGAGACCATCCATCGAGCTGCTGAATAGTTACTCTGAAAAAAACTTCCCCGGTCGACTTGATTTCTAATGGATGCTGCGTAAATATTTATATGTAGGTTGGTTGTCCGCAAAAACTGTTATGACGGCTGTTTGCCGTGGAATAGCTCTTCTGTCACTATCAGGGGGTTGAACTTTCGTTTTTCCGCCCATCATCCTCCTGTGCGGTCGCGTTGTCGGCGGTTTGTCAGTTTCGGGAGGTCTCTCATGTCAGAACCGGTTTTACGTCAGCGGATTGAAAGGTTGCTAGCCCCTGCCGATGTGGTCATCGACGGTAGCCGGCCGTGGGATCTGCAGGTCAAGAATTCACATCTATTTCGGCGTGTCCTGCTTCAGGGGTCACTCGGGTTCGGAGAATCTTACATGGACGGCTGGTGGGATTCACCGTCACCGGACCAATTATTGACCCGGATTATTCGTGCCAACGTGGATCAGCAGTTTAAATCCCTGGTCGTTTGCTACGATGCTCTCAAGGCCAGGGTTATGAACTGTCAGAGTCGCCATCGCTCCTTTTCCGTCGGCGAGAGACATTACAATATCGGCAACGATCTTTACCGCCGGATGCTCGACTCACGTATGATTTACAGTTGCGGCTACTGGAGAAAGGCCCGCGATCTGGAGCAGGCTCAACTGCACAAGCTTGAATTAAGCTGTCGCAAGTTGGATCTGCAACCGGGACAACGGGTCCTCGATATCGGTTGTGGATGGGGGGGGACTTCACGCTTTATGGCAGAGACCTACGGTGTAGACGTCGTCGGCGTGACGATCTCCGGTGCCCAGGCTGAATTGGCGCGTGAGACCTGCCGCGGGCTGCCGGTAGAAATCCGCTTGCAGGATTATCGTGACATCGACGGGCTGTTTGATCGGGTGATTTCGATCGGTATGTTCGAACATGTCGGCTATAAAAATTATGGTCGGTTTTTTTCCAAGGTGGCAGCGCTGCTCAAAGATGACGGGCTGTTCCTGCTGCATACCATCGGTCATAATATTTCCAACACCAAAACCGATCCCTGGATTGATCGCTATATTTTCCCCAACGGTGTGCTCCCCTCGGCCAAACAGATTACCAGTGCGTATGAGAAAAAATTTGTGCTGGAGGACTGGCACAGTTTTGGCGCCGATTACGATCTGACCCTGATGGCCTGGCGAGAAAATTTCAACGCCGCCTGGCCGGAATTGCGGAAGACATATGATGAGCGTTTCCGGCGGATGTGGAACTACTATCTGAACTGCAGCGCCGCTTCATTCCGGGCCCGGGACAATCAGCTCTGGCAGCTGGTGCTGTCGAAGCAGGGCATCCCGGGCGGGCGCCATTTCCCTCGCTGATGACTTGAAGTGGGGACATTCTATATTGTCCCCTTTGATTCCTGAAAATTGACAAATATCAACCCTCGCCATAAGCTCTTTCTCTGTGGTTTCGGTTTTCTTTCACAATCAGCCTTCTCTCCGGCTCTAGCACCTCTGCGACTCTACGTGAATACAAAGATCTTGAAGAGCCTTCTTTTTGGTTATAGAGCCAAATAAAAAGCATCACTCAAAGGTACCAGTCATGGAAATGGACATCCGCTGGCAACAACGCTTTCAAAACTATCGGAAAGCTTTGTCGCAATTGCAGGAGGCGACAGACCTCAGTAAATCAAGGGAACTTTCCAAACTTGAAAAGCAGGGGCTGATTCAGAGGTTCGAATATACCTATGAGCTGGCCTGGAATACCCTGAAAGATTATTTGACCTATCTCGGTATTGCCGGTCTGATCGGTTCCCGCGATTCAATTCGTGAAGCCTTCAACCGGAATCTGGTCGATGATGGACAAATCTGGATGGAGATGCTGAAAGATCGCAACCGCTCCGCCCATACCTACAACGAAGAGATTGCCGAGGAAATTGTCAAAAATATTTTGTCCGCATATATTGTTCAATTTCAGCAGCTGGAAAAAACCTTCAGCAACATCGAGCACAGCGAATGACCGAAGAGACGCTGGATAAAACCTGTGGTCTGACCCGGCAGACTCTTGACGCGCTGACAAGCGTTTTCATCCGCCATTCCCGGCTGACAAAGGTAATCCTTTACGGCTCACGAGCCAAGGGAACCTTCCGCAAAGGATCGGATGTCGATCTGACCCTGATAGGTGACCAGCTGACTCACGCTGATATGCTGGAAATTGAAACGCAGATTGACGACCTGCTCCTGCCCTACAAAGTCGATATTTCTCTATATCATTTCGTTGACAATGAAAATCTGCGGGAGCACATAGATCGGGTGGGAGTTGTCCTTTATCACAGAGAAACATCTTAGTACAAAAGGAAACAGCTCCGATATCATCCAACTGTATCGACACGCTTAACAGAGACGGGAAAACAGAGGGACATCATCACTCTGGTGACTATTTCCGGTTTTTTTTCGCACCCCTTTTGGCAAATGGCGCTTTGCGGCCGGCCGGTTTGAAGCCGCGCCGGTCGCTCGGTTTGCCTTTTGCAAACTGCCGCCGATAAGCGGGCTTGTCGGTATCAGTGCCCCGGTCCGGGCTGATCTGCAATTGTTCATCGCAGACCCAGACAGATTTTAACTTATGCAGCACCTCCGGCGACAGGTTCTTCGGCAGATCGACCAGGCTGAAGCTGTCGAACAGTTTGATCCGACCGATATCGCGGCTGTTGATTTTTCCCTCATTACTGATGGCGCCGACGATGTTGCCCGGTTCGACACCGTGCATCCGGCCGACTTCAATGCGGTAGGTCTGCATCTGCTCATCCCCGGTTTTTCTGCCACGATCCGGGCCTCTTTCCCGTTCGGATCGTTCGACCCGGATTTCATCGGCAAACCGCTCGTCCGGTTGCAGGGGTCGTTCTTTCTGCAACAGGTAGGCGAGGGTCGCGGCAATCTTGCGATGACCGATATCGTATTCGCTCTGGTACTGGTCGATCAGCTCCTCGAAAAATTCGAGTTCCTGTGATTCCATCGCTTCGGCAATTTTTTCCTTGAACAGACCGATGCGCCGATTGGTGATATCTTTACGGCTCGGCAGCGCCATCGGTTTGATCGGTTGCCGGGTAGCCCGCTCAATCGCACCGAGCATCCGTCTTTCGCGCGGAGCAACAAACAGGATCGCCTTGCCTTCGCGACCAGCTCGTCCGGTGCGGCCGATCCGGTGAATATAGGCTTCGGTATCGTAGGGGATATCGTAATTGACCACGTGACTGATCCGTTTGACATCCAGCCCGCGGGCAGCCACGTCGGTGGCAACAACGATATCGAGTGAACCATCTTTGAGCCGTTCGACGGTTTTCTCGCGCAGCATCTGGGTCATATCGCCGTTGAGCGCCGCGCTGGAAAAACCCCGTGCTTCCAGTTTTTCCGCCAGTTCCACGGTGGCAACCTTGGTGCGGACAAAGATCAGCATGCCGTCAATCTCTTCCGCTTCCAGAATCCGGGTCAGGGCATCCAGCTTGTGCAGTCCCTTGACCTGCCAGAAATACTGAGAGATGGTTTCTACGGTCGAAGTCTTGCTTTTGATGCGGATTTCGACCGGGTCCTGCAGATGCCTGCGTGCAACCTTCAGGACTTCTTTCGGCATGGTCGCCGAGAAAAGAGCGGTCTGCCGTTCTTTGGGCGCAAATTCGAGGATCTGCTCGACATCATCAATGAAGCCCATCTTCAGCATTTCATCGGCCTCATCAACGACGACGCAGGACAGCTTGTCCAGTTTCAGGGTGCCGCGATTCAGATGATCCTGAATTCGCCCCGGGGTACCGACGACAGCTTGCACACCCCGTTGCAGTTGACGGAGCTGCTGACTGTAATTCTGGCCGCCGTAGACGGGGAGGACCTGGAAGCCCTGCAAGTGCCGTGCGTAGGTCTGCATCGCCTCGGCAACTTGCAGTGCCAGTTCACGGGTCGGCGTCAGGACCAGAATCTGCGGTGCTTTCAACTTCGGATTCAGCCGACTGAGCAGCGGCAGGGAAAAGGCTGCCGTTTTGCCGGTTCCGGTTTGTGCCTGGCCCAACAGGTCGCGTCCTGCCAGCAGTGGAGGGATGCTCTGTGCTTGAATCGGCGTGGGGGTTTCATAACCGACCTCTTTGATCACCTTAAAGACGTCGGGTGCCAGAGAGAGATCTTCAAAGGAGGGAACATTTTCTTCAATCATAGCCTTCTAACCTGTTGACAGTACGTTGTTTTTTTGTTCTTCGTGAAAAAGCTTCGCACAATACCTTATATTGAGAACAAGTGCCAGCTTTTTCTCGGATGACCGGAAAATTTCCGGTTTGCCACAAAGTTCTATGCGTAAATCGATTGTTTTGAGCTGAAAATCGGTTAGAATGTATCTGCCATGAATAACAAATTCTCATGAAGGGAGCGCAAATGTCTGACCAACAAAAACAGGAGATATTGCTGGAGAGCGGAACCAACGAAATGGAAATCATCGAATTTTACGTTGGCAGCCAACCTCTCGGGATTAACGTGCAGAAGTTGAAGGAGATTATTACCTACGATGAGTCGGCACTGACGGTTATCCCTGAATCACTTCCGGCCATGCTCGGTGTCCTGATGATGCGTGGCAGCACTATTCCGTTAATCGATCTGAGGGATCACCTGAATCAACGCCAGTCGGATGATTTGACGGCAGATGCCAAACCGGTGGTGCTGGTCTGTGAGTTTAATCATCGGATCAACGGTTTCAAGGTTGATGGGGTCAATCAGATTCACCGAATTTCCTGGAGTGATGTCAAGCCGCTGGCGGAGTTTATTGACCAGTATCGGCCCCGGTTTACCGGCAGTGTCAATATTGAGGGGCGAGAAATTTTAATCCTCGACCTGGAGTATATCGTCGGTGAATTTGACCCCGAGTCGGTGCTGGGTAAACACGAAGACAACGAGGATGAAGATGGTCAGGCCCAGCTGTCGGCTAAACGGCAGGAAATGAAAATCCTGATGGCCGAAGATTCTTCCGTGATTCGCAGCAACCTGGAAAAGGTGTTGAACGGGGCCGGTTTTACCGATCTGGAGGTGTTCGCCGACGGCGATGCCTGTTATCAACGAATCCTGGAGCTGAAACAACAGGCCGACGATGCCGGCGATGATATCGGGCAGCATCTGAATATGCTGATCAGCGACATCGAGATGCCGAAGATGGACGGTCTGACCCTGTGCCGGAAACTGAAGGAAGGGTTGGGCTGCAAACATATTCCGGTCCTGCTGTTTTCTTCGCTGATCAATCCGCCGATGGAGGTCAAGTGTGATTCAGTCGGTGCGGATGGCTATGCATCCAAACCGGAAATCAGTAAATTGATCGGGATGATGAATCATTTTTTGGGGATTGAGGCATAGTCGCCCTTGCAGACCGGCAACCGACGCCAGACGTGTCGATAGCGCTGTCTGGCGTTTTTTATCGGCTGGGTCGTTAAACTGTTGCAATTAAGTGAGCTGTTTTCCCGCTTGATCTTCGCGTGAAGGATTCCATGAAAACCATATCGGCGGAGCTTGCCTATTTTTTGCGGGGTCGAGCCAAGCAGAATCTTAAGGTTCTGCTGCTGTACAGTGCCTTCCTGCTGTTGATGATTCTTGCCTATGCGCTGCTGTTTCGTTATCTGATGCTGCATCTTGAAGGCCGGGAATTTTCTCTGGTGGCCGGAATTTACTGGGCAATTACGGTCATGACGACGCTCGGTTTCGGTGACATCACCTTTCACACGGATCTCGGTTACGCTTTTGCCGCACTGGTCACCATCTCCGGGGTGGTGTTTTTGTTGATCATTCTCCCGTTCGGACTGGTCAGCCTGTTTCTGGCCCCCTGGATTGAACAACGCTTGCGTTATCGACCGAGCTTCTCGTTACCGCCGGAAATACGCGGTCATGTGCTGGTTTTCGGAGTGAATCCGATTGCCAGGGTGCTGTTTCGTAACCTCGAAAGTCGAAAAATTCCCTTTGTTGTGATTACTGAGGATTATGAGGAGTCCTTACGGCTGGAGGAGGAAGAGGATATCCGTGTGGTCTGCGGCTTGCCGACCGATAAAAAACTGCTCAGTAATGCCCGGGTTGCCTCGGCACGCTATATTTTTGCCAATCTCGGCGACACACAAAACACCAACCTTTGTCTGACGGTCCGCTCGCTTTGTCATACCCCGATCGCTGTCATTGCCGATGATCCGGACCATGTTGACCTGTTACGCCTGGCCGGTGCCGACAAGGTTGTGCCGTTACCCCTGATCATCGGCCGTTATCTCGGCATCCGTTCGACGACCTGTGGGGCATTGGCCCATGTCATCGATTCATTCGGTTCTTTGCAGATTGCCGAAATTCCGGTATACGGGACTCCCTTTGTCAATTTAACCCTGCAGCAGGCACAAATCCGTCAGCAGACCGGGATGACGGTGGTCGGTGTCTGGGAACGAGGAACTTTTACCATCCCGCAAAAAGAGACCCTGCTTTCTCCCGCGTCACTGGTCGTTCTGGCGGGGACCCGCGAACAGCTGCAGCAGCTGCAGACATTGACCGGCGAGCAGGCCGAGGATGACCTGGTTTTTATTCTCGGGCATGGGCGGATCGGTTGTGCCGCGGCTGATTTTCTGGATCGTAAGCCGGTTCCTTACCTGCTGATCGATCAGCAGGAAAATAAGAATTGCCACAAGCATGTTGCGATTATCGGTGATGCGACCGACCGGCACCTGTTACGTCAATCCGGCATCGAACAGGCCAGGGGGCTTATTGTCACGACCAACGATGACAGTACCAATATTTTCCTGACCTTGAGCAGCCGCAACAGTAACCCTCACATACGGATCGTGGCCCGCGCCAACACTGAGGAAAATGTCGCACAACTTTATGCGGCCGGTGCCGATTTTGTCGTTTCCAATGCGTCAGTGGGCGCAAACATCCTGACGAATATTCTCGAGTCGAAAGAGTCGATTTTTCTCACCGAAGGGGTAACCATCTTTCGCCGGACCGTTCCTGACGTACTGATTGATAAAAGCATCGAGGCTTCGCGGATTCGGCCGCAGACCGGTTGTTCGATTGTTGCGCTGGAGGTTGAGGAAGGTGAATTGTTTCTGGCGCCGTCGCCGGAGACGCGGCTGATCGCCGGCGGCAAACTGGTTCTGATCGGCAGCCCCGCCCAGGAAGAGCGGTTCGCGGAGCTGTATCATTAATTTCAGGGCCGCAACCTGTTGAGCCCACAGGTTAATCGGTCGGTTTTAGCCGTTCGCTGAGCCCGGCAAAGGGTGAGTGGGCCAGTGTCGGGCCGGTGGATTCCCGCGTGTCCGCGGGGCGGTCAGCCTGCACGCCCCGGGTATGTTCATGATCGTGACAGTAGAGACAGAGCAGCTCCCAGTTGCTGCCGTCCGGCGGGTTGTTGTCATGGTTGTGGTCTCTGTGATGGACGGTCAGTTCGGAAAGTTTTTTCCCGGAAAATTCGCGGCTGCAACGTCCGCAGACGTGGGGAAACAACCTCAGCGCCTGTTCCCGGTAGTTAACCTTGCGCTGCTGTTCTGCTTTGCGCATTTCTGCAATCAGTTGTGCACGTTGTTCGTCGTCGTTTTTTATGTTTGTCATCGATCAGAAATCCGGAAAGTGTTTCATCTATTGTAACTATTCAGCAACGCGATGGATGACCTCGGGGTCCCCACTCCAAGGTCATCTGGCTGAATAGTTACCATCTATTTATCCGCTGACGATCTGAACTTGAGCAGTAACAGCGGCAACAGGGTCAGGTTGGCGAACATGGCAACCAGCATTGCCAGCCCGGTAAAGAGTCCGAAGTAGATGGTCGGAATGAAGCTCGACAGGGCCAGAATCGAAAAGCCGATGATGATGGTAATCGAGGTGTAATACATGGCCCGCCCGACACTGTCGTGGCAGCGCCGCATGGTCGCCAGGTAATCGCCATCAATCTGCAGCTCTTCGCTGAAACGATGGACATAGTGGATGGTGTCATCCACCGCGATACCGATGGTGATGGCGGCAATGGTGATGGTCATAATGTCGAGCGGGATCTTCATCAATCCCATCAGGCCGAGGACGATTCCGGCAGAAATCAGGTTGGGAATGATCGCGATAATTGCCAGCCGTAACGAGCGGAACTGCAGCACAAACATCCCCATAATAACCAGAAAAACCACCCCGATGGTCATGATCTGTGACCTGAACAGGCTCTGCAGGACATTGTTGTAGAGAACAAACATGCCGGTGAGGTGGATCTGTTCAGCCTTGATGCCCAGTTTCCCGGTCAGATCCCGGCGGATGGTTTTCAGCAGCTCGTTGCGCCGCAGGTTGGGATCAGAATCGATTATCCGCAGCGCAAAGCGAACCTGGTTGCCATCTTTCGACATGTACGGTTTGAAGAGGGTGTCGGAGATCACTTTCGGCAGTTTTTTGTGGATAATCGCCAGCGTAATATTATCGAGCGGACGATTGTCGTTGACCTCCCGCATCAGTCGCATCGTGGTTGCCAGTGAGAGCACCTTTCCGGTTGGCGGCAGATTGTTCAGATAATCGTGGATCTTGTACAGGGTTTTTATCCGGTAACTGTTATACCAGTAGCTGCTGCCGGACAAACCGGCGCTCGCTTCGTCATCACCGAAGAAATTATCCGCAAACGGATCCTTCTCTTTAAAGGCTTTTTCCGCCGCCTGGGCGGCAAAAAAATCGGGGTCGGCGTCGATAATGACATCAAGTGGCGTTGTGCCGCCGAGTTGTTTATCGATCAGCTTCATCCCCTGATAAATCTCGGTGGTCTTCTTGAAATAATCAATAAAGCGGTTTTCGACGCTCAACCTGGAGATACCGACGACACTCAGGACGACAATACCGAGAAAAATCGCCAGGGTCAGCTTGCCGCGGTGTTCGACCCAGTGCGCACACCTTCGGGTGATAATTTTGGTGATATCGTGGCGTGGCACGAACGGGGCCGGCTTTTTTAACAGCATCAGCCCGGCAGGGAACAGGGCAAAGGAGAGCAGCAGGGAAAAACTGATACCGATGGCCATCATCCAGCCGAAATCGATGACCGGGCGGATGTCACTGGTCAGCAGCGAGATAAAAGCAACGATGGTGGTCAGGGAGGTATAGATGCTGGGGATCGCTTTGGTCCGTACCATTTCCCGGACCATGGTCAGCTGGTCGGCATCGGGGATCTCATCAAACAATTCATTGTAGCGGACAATCAGGTGGACGCAAAGGGACAGGGTGATAATCAGCAGCAGTGAGGTGAAATTCGAGGAGACCACCGTCACCTTCCAGCCGACCAGTCCGAGAAAACCGAACATGAACAACACCGAGACGAAACAACAGAACATCGGCAGGGTCACCCAGCGCAGTTTGCGGAAGATCAGGGCCAGCATTGAGACCAGGAAAACCAGCACACCGATACCGAAAGCCGCAAG
Source organism: Deltaproteobacteria bacterium (assembly GCA_013152145.1). GTDB lineage: Bacteria > Desulfobacterota > Desulfuromonadia > Desulfuromonadales > Geopsychrobacteraceae > Malonomonas. Next base: position 5,818 of record JAADGW010000095.1, on the reverse strand, counting down.
ATCGTGACGGATAAAACCGATCATATCCGTGACGATCATCGGGATTCCGCCGAGATGCAGCTCTGCTTTCCCCCGGTGTTCGTTCATTATCGCGCGTATTCTGGCGATATCGGTTTCTTCCTGCTCGGTCAGCCAGGTGCTGCGGTCCTCAAATTTTCCGGCCGTCGTTTCCAGCTCTTGTGCTTCGGCTGCGGTCAGGGACCGGGTCTGTTCTTTTGCCCGCAGGCGGTTTCTTTTTTTCAGCAGCGCGTAGTAGGTTTTATCCCGCTTGAAGGTGATCTGCAGGGCTGTTGTCCGGGCATCCGGGCTGACCAGCAGATCACTGTACAGAGGGCTGGTTTTAAATTCAGCCCGCACCAGGTTAATGTCGATCCCCGGGGTTTCCAGGGTTCTGATGCCACGGCTGAGGTCGCCGAGGGTCTGGTGCGGACTTTCTATCAGCGGCACGTCCAGGATGCTGACGACCGATGCAACCCGTTTGATCTGTTTCAGGCTGTCCTGCAGCTTGCGCAGATCATCCAGTGTGTCCTGGGCGTAGAGATCCTGCTTGGGGGAATAGGTGACAACCAGGAATTCTCCCGAACCATATTTGGCGCTGATGGCACGGTAGTATTTGAGAGCATGGTCATTTTCCAGCAACAGCGAGTCTGCAGAGGCATCAAGCCGAAAATTCTTGCTGAAGTAACCGACCGAGACAACCAGCAGCATGACGACCGCGATGGTTAAGACCGGGTGTTTCAGGACGATGCGTTCGTAGAGTTTCAGAATGGCCTGGTACATGGGAGTCCTTTTTCTGAGGTAGCCGTTGCTTCGAACAGCCGATTATAACTGCGATGGCTGCGTATGGGAATGGTCGTTTTGACAAGATCCGGCGTGAAAGGGAAATTTCTGCCGGTAAAAAAGCCCCGGCCGACAGGTCGGGGCTTTTTTACCGGCAGTCAATTGACTTAAAGACCGAGCTTTTTGAAGAAGTCATTACCCTTATCGTCAACCAGAATAAAGGCCGGGAAGTCCTCGACCTCAATTTTCCAGACGGCTTCCATTCCCAACTCGGGGAAGTCGATGCACTCGACCTTCTTGATATTCTCCTCCGCCAGGACGGCCGCCGGGCCGCCGATGGAACCGAGATAGAAACCACCGTGCTTCTTACAGGCGTCGGTGACCTGCTGACTGCGGTTGCCCTTGGCGATCATCACCATCGAGCCGCCGTTGTCCTGCAACAGTCCGACATAAGAATCCATCCGCCCGGCAGTGGTCGGGCCGAAGGCGCCGGAGGGTTTGCCGGGCGGAGTTTTTGCCGGGCCGGCATAGTAGATCGGATGTTTCTTGAGATAGTCGGGCAACGGTTTGCCGCTGTCGAGAATCTCTTTGAACTTGGCGTGTGCGATGTCGCGGCCGACAACGATGGTGCCTTTGAGCAGCAACGGAGAACCGACCTCAAGCTTGCTCAGATCGGCGAGGATTTCACTCATCGGGCGATCCAGATCGATCGGTGTGCCGTGGCTGTGCTTACCGCGATATTGTTCGGGGATCAAGCGGCCGGGATTGCGATCCATCTGTTCGATGAAGAGACCGTCGCGGGTGATCTTGGCTTTGATGTTGCGGTCCGCTGAACAGGATACGGCCATACCGACCGGGCAGGAGGCGCCGTGGCGGGGCAGGCGGATGACACGGACATCGTGGGCGAAATATTTGCCGCCGAACTGGGCACCGATGCCGAGTTCCTGCGCCGCGGTGAGCAGCCTGGCTTCCAGCTCCAGGTCGCGAAACGCCTGGCCGTGCTCGTTGCCTGCGGACGGCAGACCGTCCAGCTCTTTGGCGGTGGCCAGCTTGACGGTCTTCAGGCAGGCATCAGCCGAGGTGCCGCCGATAACAAAAGCAATGTGATAAGGGGGACAGGCGGCGGTACCGAGGGTCTTCATCTTGGCGACCAGAAAGTTGTACAGCTTGTCAGGGTTGAGCAGCGCCTTGGTTTCCTGAAAGAGCATGGTTTTGTTGGCACTGCCACCGCCCTTGGCGATGAACAGGAATTTGTAGGCATCACCTTCGGTCGCAAAAATGTCGATCTGCGCCGGCAGGTTGGTGCCGGTATTTTTTTCCGTATACATGTCGAGGGCAACGGTCTGGCTGTAGCGCAGGTTCTCCTCGGTGTAGGTTTTGAACACCCCTTCAGAAATGCGTTCGCAGTCGTTGCCGCCGGTCCAGACCTGTTGCCCTTTTTTGGCGACAACCGTGGCGGTCCCGGTGTCCTGACAGACCGGCAGTTCAAAGTTGGCCGCGATCTCGGCGTTGCGCAAAAAAGCCATCGCGACGCCGCGATCGTTCTGCGAAGCTTCGGGGTCGGCCAGAATTTTTGCAACCTGCTCATTGTGTTCCGGACGCAGCATGAAAGAAACGTCGCGCATGGCATTGTTGGCAAGCACGGTGAGTGCTTGCGGCTCGACCTTGAGGACCTTTTTGCCTTCAAATTCGACAATCTTGACGAATTTTTCCGAGCCCTCGATTTTGCAGTACTTGGTGGTGTCCGCGCTCAACGGCATCGGGTCCTGATACGTGAAATCGGGCATGTTCTCGCTCCTTGTGCATAGGGATGGGACATCGGGCCTGACTGGCCACGAATAAACGCACACATTATAGGGGAATGGTCTATAATTGTCGACTGCTAACACATCAAATTTCGCAAAGATGTTCATATCTATAAATGATGTCCGGCCGTGGAACCCCGGCCGATCATTTAATACGGTGCCCCGCTAGACAGTTAAAAAACTGATCAGTTCGTCAATTCACCGGAAACATTTCTGTCTCATGGGATTAAATTTTTTTATCAATATGGAGAGCACGCTGTTCACCGGATGTTGAGGGGAGGGGTTGTGTGGACCCGGAATTTGTTTTTTTTGGTATACTCTCTGCACTTTACACTGGCTTGCTGAAATTTTATGTTCTATTCCGGCTGATTGATTACCAGGAGGTTTATGGCTGCATCTGTCCTCATTGTGCATGCTGACACCATGTCTGCGGAACAGCTCAAGACGGTCATCGAACATCTCGCCCTGGACGCATACCTGGCTTCCGACCTCGAGTCTGCGAGTCAGTCGATCCGTCTTCTCCGTCCGGACCTTTTGCTGCTCGACGGGAAGTTGGCTCTCAAAGACCCTTCCTTCTGCCGTAAGCTGCGTCTTTGCTGCCCGGAGAAGCGACTGCCGATCCTTCTGTTGCTTCCTCCGAATCCGGGCGATATCTGCCGTTATCTTTGTGGCACCGACGTCGATGACTATCTCTGTCAGCCTTATTCCACCGAGGAGTTTCAGGCGCGTTTAATGCTTCGTCTGCCGGCGACCAGGAAGAAGGTTCCCCAGCCGTTGCCGCACGTCGATTTTGCTTTTTTGGGCAACCTTTCAAATCTGGCAATTTCTGATTTAACCAGTACCGAGATTCTGCAGCGGATTGTTCACTCCATCTCCGAGGTGATCGATGTTGATCGCTGTTCGGTCACGATGGTCCGCGAGGAGGAGAATTCGGCCTATGTTATGGCTTCGAGTGATGACCTCGGGGTGAACGGCCTGCGTATCGAGCTTGCCCGCTATCCTGAAATCCAGGAAACCATTGCGACCGGCCGCCCCTTATTGATCGACGATATTTTCAGACATCCGCTGATGGAGAGTGTGCGGCCCTATCTGGAACATCTCGCTTTTAATTCGATTCTGGTTCTGCCGATGATTGATCGGCAACGCACAACCGGCGTTCTGGTCTTGCGGACGGCTCGCTCCATTTCCGGCTTTACTGAAGAGGAAATCAACTTCTGTCAACTGGTGGCCAATGTTGCGGCCAGCGCTTTGCAGTTGGCCGAAATCCGGACGGCCGAAAATAGAATCAGAGAGAAGGGATATCTGGACAATGAGCCTGAGGAGCAAAGACAGAATGTTTCAGGGCGTTCATCTCTGCTCAATATGGCAGTCCATGACCTTCGGGTGCTGGTTTCGGTTATCGACGGGTACTGTCTTCTGCTTACCGAAACCGAAAGTGACAACCTGTCTGTCGAGCAGAATGAAATTATTGACGGGTTAATGGCCGGCAACCGTCGGCTGGTCGATATGGCCAATGATCTACTCGATTTTTCGCAACTGAATGCCGGGCATTTTGAGCTTAATCTGGCGGAGCGGGATATCTGTCAGATTATGGGCTCGGTCTTCGAGGACCTGCTGCCCCTGATGCAACGCCGGCAGATCCGTTTCCAGGCAGATTGTTTAAATCGCGAAGTTCCGGTGCTCTGTGATGAGCATGGCATCCGTCGGGTGTTTTACAATATTGTCAGCAACGCGTTAAAGTTTACTCCCGCCGGCGGTCTGATCCGTCTTGAATTGTTGCAACGGGAGGGGGAAACCAGAATCACGGTAGAGGACACCGGGCCCGGTATCGAACCGGAAAAAATCCCCACCTTGTTCGACGCTTACGAGACCTCCTCCTGTATCGGTCCGCGTTCCGGCAATGGACTGGGCTTGTCGATCTGTAAAAAAATCGTCGAGGCCCATCAGGGCCGGATCTGGGCGGAAAGTGGTCTGGGGCAGGGGAGCCGCTTCACTTTCTGTTTGCCGCAGCGTTAGCATTTTCATCTCCAACCGATTCCCGTTCTGCACCGAAAAATACCCGACTAAAATACTTATTTAAATAATTGACAGAAAAGCTCAGGTATGATAATTCTGAGTGTAACCTAACGGAAACGGGAGGAATTTCCAAAGGTTGGGCCAAGGGTTGGGTTATTTATCTGTGGCTGGCTTGTTGTCATGCCACTTTGCGAATCGGGAGGTAAGCGCGACTATGATCTCACATCTTAAAGATGATCTGCGGGCCGTATTTGATCGCGATCCGGCGGTGCGTAATGTATTTGAAATTCTTTTCTGCTACCCAGGATTTCACGCCATGCTGTTTTATCGGTTGTCGCATTGGTTCTGGACCCACCGACTTTATTTTCTCGGTCGTTTCACCTCGCACATCGGCCGGTTCTTAACCGGTATCGAGATTCACCCCGGTGCCCGTATCGGCCGCGGATTTTTTATCGATCACGGGATGGGCGTGGTGATTGGAGAAACGGCTGAAATCGGCGAGAACTGCACGCTTTATCATGGTGTCACCCTCGGCGGGACCTCCTGGGCCAAGGAGAAGCGGCATCCGACGCTGGGTGACAACGTCGTCGTCGGCTCCGGCGCGAAAATTCTCGGACCTTTTAAGGTTGGTGACAACAGCAAGGTCGGCTCCAATTCGGTTGTTGTCAAAGAGGTCCCCCCCAGCGCCACCGTGGTCGGGATTCCCGGCCGGGTGGTGATCTCCGGAGAAAAGAAAACCGGCGTCGATCTGAACCACGCCGACCTGCCCGATCCAGTTGCCAAGGCGGTCAATTGCATGATGGATCAGATCGCCCGGCTGGATGAGCAGGTTCTGGCGCTGCAAAAGGAACAGGCGGAATTAAAAGCGGAGCTGGCACCGCACGGGGAACTCTCCGGAGAGGCTGAAGCCGTCTGATGAGGATGTCGACGAAAGCGCAATATGCGGTGCGCGCCCTGGTCAGCCTTAATCTTACCAGCAACGGTGAGCCGGTTTCCATCAAGGCGATATCTGCCCGGGAAAATATTTCGTTGAACTATCTGGAACAGTTGTTCGTCAAGTTACGTCGTGGCGAGATTGTCCGGAGTGTTCGCGGCCCGGGTGGGGGCTATCTGCTGGCCAGACCCGCTGCGGATATCCGGGTCGATGAAATTATCGATACGGTCGAAGAATCGCTGGTTCCGGTTTCCTGTATGGATGCTGACGGGAGTTGTAATTG